>JAGOGG010000117.1 GCA_017996795.1 Sediminibacterium sp.
TATACGGGATCCACAATAGCAATGCACTTCATTTTTATTCAAAGCATATATTCCCCTATAAATCCAATAAATTATTGTTCAAACCCCAAGATAAAGTATTGACAAGTAAAGACAGTGTTGCAGTTTTCAAATATCTATTTCCTTCCACTACTGTAGTGCATGAAGGAAATCAATTTGCTGTTTCATTATTAACCATTCAATTTTTAAACCCAGCAACTAGGGGGACAGAGACACCCAAGTACGTCATTTTAGATTTAGATGGCAAGCCTTAGACTGCTTATTTTTACTTATTTTTACCAAAATGATGGAATTTTTTCTGATACTTTTTTTAATAATTGTCAATGGACTTTTTTCCATGGCCGAAATTGCCTTGGTGTCTGCTCGAAAAGCTAGATTAGAAGCGCAAGCAGCAAAAGGAGATGAAGATGCGGCAAAAGCACTCAAATTGGCCAATCATCCAGATACTTTTTTGTCTACTGTTCAAATTGGCATTACTTTAATAGGAATTTTAACCGGTATTTTCTCGGGAGATAAGTTCAAGGAACCTTTAGCGGCTTGGCTGTCGGGTTTTAGCGGCTTGGCTGAGTACAGTACAACTATCTCTACCACTATTATTGTAATTATTGTTACTTATTTATCATTGGTTTTAGGTGAATTAGTTCCTAAAAGGATTGGATTAAGTAATCCTGAAGGTATTGCCAAATCGGTTGCAGGGCCAATGCGTGTTGCTGGTTGGATTACGTTTCCGTTTATTTGGCTATTGTCTAAGTCTTCTCATTTAATAGTGAAAATGCTTCGAATTAAAGCCAATGATAATCAAGTTACCGAGGAAGAAATTAAAGCAATTATAAGTGAAGGAACAGAACAGGGAACCATTGAAGAAGCAGAACAAGAAATTATTGAAAGGGTTTTTCATTTAAGTGATCGCAATATTACTTCTTTAATGACGCATAGAAGTGATATTGAATGGTTAGATGGAGAAAAGAAAGTGGGAGAAATAAGGGCTCAGTTGCAAGACATGATCCACTCTGTCTATCCAGTTTGCGAAGACGATATTGATCATATTAAAGGGGTGGTTTCAATAAAAGACTTGTTTACTGCAGATGAAAATGCAACCATTTTCTCCATCATGCGGTCAGCTATGTATGTGCCTGAAAACAACTCTGCATACCAGGTTTTAGAAAAATTTAAGCAGACCAAAATACACCAATGTTTTATTGTGGATGAATATGGTAGTGTTCAAGGACTAATGACTTTAAATGATATTTTAGAAGCTATAGTAGGAGATATACCTCAAGAAGAGGACGAAGATTATGAAATTATTGAACGCGCTGATGGCTCTTATTTAATTGATGCGCAGATTCCATTTTATGATTTCCTAAGCAAATTTGATAAAACAGAGTGGATGGAGAAGTGGGAGCAAGACTTTAATACGCTAGCTGGTTTTATCATTCATCATTTAGAAAGAATACCTAAAACTGGAGAGACGCTAGAATGGGAATCGTTTACTTTCGAAATAGTAGACATGGACAACCATCGTATTGACAAAGTGTTGGTTACAACAACAGAAGCTTTATCAAGCGAGGATTAAAAACTAAAACTGGTTGTTTTATTGGGGTAATCCAATTTATAGCTCTTTTGATTCCCTTTACTTTTCACATGAAATAAGTTGATCTGGCTGGTCTCGAAATCATGTAAAATGGAACAATTAATATCTACGGCATTCATTTCTTTTATATCGGTTACTTCAAAATAAGACCAAGTACTCTCCTTAATGATCTCGTAGCCTATATAATTGAATTTAACGGCTTTCCCATTAATCTTCAGTTGTAGCTTCTGACCGATATACTGACTAATTTTTTGGTCAATAAGGGCTTTGTTTGTTGGCTTAATGATATCAATGGTGCCGGTACTTTGTTTCTGTAGGGTTTTCTCCAAATCATCTGTGAATATTCTAACACTTATTTCTGCTGTTGCGTCTTTTGGATTATGCTCAATTTCGATTACAGAAACAAAAAAAGGGTGCAAAATTGCTATACTTGCACTGATTAACCATTGAGCGAATATTGTTGCCATTAAAACAATTTATTTACTGCAAATGTCGGTTTTAATTTAAATTGCTCCAATGAATGATTTTGGCCTCTTCTTTGAAATGGGATACCAGCATATTGCTGACTTAAAGGGGATTGATCATATTTTGTTTGTACTCGCATTGTGCATACGTTATCAGTTTGCAGATTGGAAAAAGTTGCTTTGGTTAATTACGGCTTTTACTATTGGTCATTCTATAACATTAGCATTAAGTGTTTTCAATATTTTAAATTATTCCACCAGCTGGATTGAGTTTTTGATTCCAGTGACGATTCTTATAACTGCAATTAGTAATGTGTTTGTTAAAAAGTTTGTATATAAAGCAAAATTCCCACTAATCTATTTCTTTGCCCTTTTTTTTGGATTAATCCATGGGTTAGGGTTCAGCAATTATCTCAAAAGCTTATTGAGTAAGGGGGAAAACATCGTTCCCGAGCTTTTGGCATTCAATCTAGGTTTAGAAGCCGGCCAACTCTTGATTGTACTATCCATTCTGTTTATTTCACTTATATTCGTAAACCTTTTTAAAGTTAGTAGGAGAGAATACATTCTGTTCATTTCAGGAGGTGTTTTTGCCATAGCACTCCAAATGGCTTTAGAAAGAATTCCATTTTAATAAATCAACACTATTATGAAGAAAATTGCGGTGTTTTTATTTGCTTCTGTACTTGCATTAAGCAGTCAGGCGCAAAACATCATGAACAACCCCACTTCTAATCACGGTAACAAATTTGAGCAATTAGGGACTATTTTGCCTACGCCCAATGAATACCGAACTGCAAGTGGTGCTCCTGGTCCTAAGTATTGGCAACAAAGAGCCGACTATGTTATCAAAGCAGAGTTAGACGAAGCCAATCTTAAATTAAAAGGAACAGAAACAGTCACTTATTTTAACAATTCCCCTGATGTGTTAACCTATTTGTGGTTACAGTTAGACGAGAATGAGCACAGCAGTAAGAATAATGCTAACTATCAAGATGCATCTTCTATGCCACGCCAATTAACAACTGCTGCTTTAGACAATATGGCTGCAGCAAAAACAGACAATGGCAATGGTCATATCATTTCATCTTTAACAGATGCTGCTGGTAAATCTTTAAAGTATACCATCAACAGAACAATGATGCGAATTGATTTGCCAAGTCCTTTAAAGCCTGGTCAAAAATTCGTGTTTAATGTTGCATGGAGTTATAAAGTAACCAATCGTATGACAGTTGGTGGAAGAGGTGGATATGAAACTCTAGAAGATGGCAACAATCTATTTACCATGGCACAGTGGTTCCCTCGTTTATGTGTTTACAGCGATTTCCAAGGATGGCAAAATCAGCAGTTTACAGGCAGAGGAGAATTTGCTTTAGCATTCGGTAATTACGATGTTACACTTACTGTTCCTGCAGACCATATTGTATTGAGTACAGGGGTTTGTCAAAACTATGCGCAAGTTTTAACACCTGCTCAAATGGCAAGATGGAATCAAGCCCAAACAGCTAAAGAGCCCGTTGAAATTGCAACATTAGCTGAAGCCAATAGCAAAGAAACCACTAAGAGTACCCAGAAAAAAACTTGGGTATATAAAGCAGAGAATGTGCGTGATTTCGCTTGGACAACCAGTCGCAGGTATATCTGGGATGCGATGCCTGTATATGTAGAAGGCAAGAAGATCATGTGTATGAGTGGCTATCCTAAAGAAGCCTATGGCTTGTATAGAAAATATTCTACTAAAGTAGTAGCACATACCATCAAATCTTATTCTAAGTTCTCCATTCCTTATCCTTACCCAGTTGCTCAAAGTATTGAAGCTTCCAATGGTATGGAATACCCAATGATTTGTTTTAACAATGGTAGAACCAATAAAGATGGTTCTTACAGTGAACAAACTAAAGTAGGTATGATTGGCGTAATTGTGCACGAAGTAGGGCATAATTTCTTCCCTATGATTGTGAATAGTGATGAACGTCAGTGGAGTTGGATGGACGAAGGTATTAACAGCTTTGTTCAATATTTAACTGAAGAGTTGTTCGATAATAAATATCCATCAAGAGGAGGTCCAGCTTGGGGAATTGCCGGATATATGCGTTTGCCAAAAGAGCAGTTAGAGCCTATTATGACCAACAGTGAAAACATTGTTTTATTTGGGCCTAATGCTTATACAAAGCCAGCCACAGGGTTGAATATACTTCGCGAAACCATTATGGGTCGTGAGTTATTTGATTACGCTTTTAAAGAGTATGCTAGAAGATGGGCATTCAAACATCCAACACCTGCAGACCTATTTAGAACCATGGAAGATGCCAGTGCTGAAGATTTGGATTGGTTCTGGAGAGGATGGTTCTATGGAATTGATCCAGTAGATATTGCAATTGATACGGTTAAGCATGCAGTGATGAATCCAGATGCAGTTCCAACTGCACCACAAGCACCTACTCAAACTATGTCTTTGGCAAGGCCTTTATTTAGCGGACCAGCAGCATTTGATGATATTTCTAAACAAAGAAATAGAAACGATAAGAGCATTGTATTCCAAACAGATGTAGATACCAGTTTAAGAGATTTTTATTGGAGATATACCAGAGGAATAGAGCCTTATGATTCAACTGTTAAATTCTCTTTCCCTGCCAATACAGCACCAATTGCTTTAACAGAAGAAGAGAAAAACAAATACAAGAATGTGAACTTGTATGAAGTTACTTTTTCTAATAAGGGGGGATTGGTGATGCCAATTATTGTAGAGTTTACTTTTGAGGATGGAACCACTGAAACAGAAAAGATTCCAGCTCAAATTTGGAGAAAAAATGAACAGAAAGTAACCAAACTTTTCATGACTACTAAAAAAGCTAAAGCAATTAAGGTAGATCCAATGAGAGAGACAGCTGATATTAATGAGGGCAACAACAGCTGGCCTAAGAATGGATTAGCACCAGAGCCAAGCAAGTTCAGCTTATTCAAGGGAGCTGCAGGTAGAGCTCGTGGTGTATCATTTGGCGTAAATCCTATGCAAAATGCCATGCAGAAAGCCAATAAATAATTCAAAAAATAGATAAATAAATGCCACCTGTTTAAATACGGGTGGCATTTTGTATTTTAGCCATCCTTATGCTTTTGACTAAACAAACTATTATGAAAAAAATTGTTTTTCTTCTTTATGTTTCATTGGTATCCATGGTTGCACATGCGCAAAATATCATGAACAATCCAACGTCCAATCATGGCAACAAGTTTGAACAATTAGGAACCATTTTACCTACTCCCAATGAGTACAGAACAGCCAGCGGAGCACCTGGTCCAAAATATTGGCAACAAAGGGCCGACTATGTAATTAAAGCAGAATTGGATGAAGCCAAATTGTTATTAAAAGGAACAGAAACCATTACTTATTATAACAATGCGCCTGATATATTAACCTATATATGGTTGCAGTTAGACGAGAATCAACATAGTACCGTAAATAATGCCAATTACCAAGATGCAACAACGCTGGAAAATGCAATAGCAACGAATCAGTTAGACAAATTAGCAGCAGCAAAATCCGACAATGGATATGGCCATAAAATTGCCAAGTTAACCGATGCAACAGGGAAGCCTTTGAAATATATTATTAATAAAACCATGATGCGTATTGACTTGCCAGCTCCTTTGAAGCCCGGTCAAAAATTTGTTTTCAATGTAGCATGGAGCTATAAAGTGGCAGATCGCATGACTTTTGCAGGCAGGGGCGGATATGAAATGTTAGATGACGGAAACCACTTGTTTACCATGGCCCAATGGTTCCCTCGTTTATGTGTGTACAGCGATTTTCAAGGATGGCAGAATCAACAATTTTCTGGTAGAGGAGAATTCGCACTGACATTCGGTAATTACGATGTTACGCTTACTGTACCATCTGATCATATCGTGTTGAGTACGGGCGTTTGTCAAAATTATAGTCAGGTATTAAGCCCAGCACAATTGACTCGCTGGAATCAAGCGCAAACAGCAAAAGAACCTGTTGAAATTGCAACTTTGGAAGAAGCCAATAAAAGAACAGAAGGAAAAGCAACTACAACCAAAACATGGATGTATAAAGCAGAGAATGTTCGTGACTTTGCATGGACTTCTAGTAGAAGATATATCTGGGATGCAATGCCTGTTTACATAGAAGGGAAGAAAGTGATGTGTATGAGTGGCTATCCAAAAGAAGCTTATGGATTGTATCGTAAATATTCTACCAAGGCAGTTGCGCACACCATTAAAACCTATTCCAAATTCTCTATCCCGTACCCATATCCAGTAGCACAAAGTATTGAAGCTTCTAATGGTATGGAATACCCAATGATTTGTTTTAATAATGGTAGAACCAATAAAGACGGTTCTTATGCAGAAGCTACCAAGTATGGTATGATTGGTGTAATTATTCATGAAGTTGGACACAATTTCTTTCCGATGATTGTGAACAGTGATGAACGCCAGTGGAGCTGGATGGACGAGGGGTTAAATACTTTTGTTCAATTCT
>JAGOGG010000118.1 GCA_017996795.1 Sediminibacterium sp.
AATCGTCCCAATACATAGTAACAATGCCTGTTGCAACACCACCAAAGGGCACATCGCAATTCCAAAACTCATTTGCATTATAGGCTACTAAAGGGGTAGCTTCTGAACCATTTGCAGTATAGGAATTTGCGCCTGCATTACCTGTATTATACCTTACATACATTCCGTCTGAGTTTTCTGATAAATTGATTGCAATAGGTTGGTATCGAATGCCATTTCCTACAGGATAGATAAACGAACCAAGTCCTTGTTTAAGTACTTTACCATTCACATGACTGCTGTCTGAAGGGGTATTACCCATCATCGCTGGTGAATCAAATTCTATTACTTTATTACCAGTTGGTGTTACAATGCCATCATTAAAATAGGCAGCATGATTTACTCTTAAATCTGTGTTTAATGTTATCCCGTTGGGATTATTAAACACCACATCGTAGGTTTTAAAAGAGTAAATGCCACTTATTGTTTGTGCTGTTGTGCCTTCGAATCGGGTAACACCAGAAGGTGGTGTAAACTGCATGCTTTGATTGTTTTCAAAATCTCCTGTAACATTTACGGTTCCTTCATTTTTCCAACTGCTACCTGTTTCATTTTTTACGGCTCCATTTACTTGCACCGTAGCACCAGAGTTTACAAAGAATGTAGCCCCATTGTTGTGTAAGGTTTGTGCTTGTGCCATTATAGGCAAGCAAAATATTGCTATTGTTTTTAATAGTTTATTATTACTCATGATATATTCATTTTTTGTTTTTGAATTCGTGAATCTTCGATTTCATTTTGTTTTGTTTTATAACTCTTCCAAAGTTTTAAACTTTGGAAGAGTTGATTATGAATATTACTTAGTGGATAAGGCACCTATATTCAATTGCGACTTAATCATTTCAATATCTGATTTAAGCGAAGCCATTTCTTTTACTTGAGTAGTTAAATTCGCATTCTTAGCTTCTAACTCATCAATTCTTTTTAGTAAAGCTTGAGTAGCTGAAATGTTTAATGTAGTTAGGGCTTCATAGTCTACAGAATGAAAATCATTTACTTGCTTACCATATACAAACACTTCGCCATCTGGCAATGCCACCTTAAATTTTCCTTTTGCTACCTCATCAACTGTTACTTCTTTATTACTATTGGCTGTAATAATTTTTACGATATCACCTTTCACTAAATCAGTTTCTAACGCTATCCACCCATTGCTGATTGTTGCTTTTTGATAAATAGAAGGAATGGTATTGGTAGAAATGTTTACTGCTTGAGGATATACTTCTTTCAATTCTTGAGCAATTACTTTTTTGAAAGCTTTGTTGCCATATTGTACTTTATCCTTCATGGTATAGTCTGTAATACGAATTTGAGAAAGTGTATTCAAGTCATTTGTATTGCTAGTAACACCTATAACATTTTTAATTCTTTTATCACTAAAAGCATTAAACTCATTAGCTGCAATTCTATGACTTGCCCAAATTGAATAATCAGCACCAGTAGGACTAGTATATGTTCCTGTACCTGCACTACCATTAAAATAGCCAAAATTGCCACCATTATAATTTACAAAACCTTCAATTTGTACCAAACCTTTGGTAACAGCTGTAGTGCCAGTACCAATTCCTACTCTACCATTTTGTTGGATAACGAAGGCTGTTTTTCTAGTAGAAGCTGAGCTACCATTTCCTACAGTAAGCACTCTGTTGGCATCATTGGCAAAAGATAATGGAACAACTGATGCAAGAGTGTCATTAAAAACTCCTAAAGCTAATTCACCAAAGCTTCTTGCTATTGTATTTACTCCCATTGAAGTAGCACTTCTGCCTGAAGCTCTTGAATTTTGTCCCATTGCGATGGAATTATTTCCTAAAGCAGTTGTACCATCACCCATTGCCGTAGATTGATTTCCTGATGCAATTGTACCAACACCCATTGCTGTAGATTGATCTCCTGATGCAGTTGTTCCATTACCTATTGCCGTGGAAACCTGTCCTGATGCAGTTGTACTAAGACCTATTGCTGTGGAAGTGTTTCCTGATGAAATTGTATTAACTCCTATAGCTGTGGAATAATCACCTGATGCAAATGTGCCTAATCCCATTGCTGTAGAATTACTTCCTGATGCAGTTGAGTTTTGTCCCATCGCAATAGAAGTTTGACCAGTAGCACCTTGAGTAGTAGAAGCATTCGTAGACAAAGATAAGTCAATAGCACCAATCCCAATGTTTCCATAGTTAGAAGGATTACTACCCAACATACGCCAACCAGTGTTACCACCTTCGGTAATTTTTTGTAGTTCAGATGCACCACCACTTGCAGCAGTTTGCCAGCTTGCTTTACCATTGGCATCAGAGGTTAATACTTTACCAGCACCTTGTGTACCATCTACTATTTTTATGCTACCTGCAATGTCTAATTTTTCGGATGGTATACGTTGGTTGATACCTACATTGCCATCTTGTTGAATAACAAAGGCTGTTTTTCTAGTACTAAAACCAGTACCATTACCTACAGTAAATACTCTATTGCTATCATTGGCAAAAGAGGTTGAATTAACAGTTGTAAGTGTATCATTGAATCGTCCTATAGCAAGTTCTGCATAGCTTTTAGCTTTCGTATCATCACCCATGGCCGAAGAGGAAGAACCTGATGCTGTTGTGAAAGAACCCATTGCTGAAGAGGAAGAACCTGATGCTTTTGTTTGATTACCCATAGCTGTGGAATAATCACCTGATGCTTTTGTGCCAATGCCTAATGCAGTTGACGAAAAAGCGGATGCTAAACTTCCTGTACCCAATGCCGTAGAATTTAATGCAGATGCTACAGTAGCTTGCCCCATTGCTAAAGAGTTTATACCAATGGCTTTTGTGTTTTGTCCACTAGCAAAGCTAGCATCTCCTAAGCTGTCCAAATCCCAATTTTTACTATTAATTAAAAGACCAGCTCTAAAGGCTCTCTTACTTGGCACAAACATCATTTTGCTTTCAATACCATTATTATTTACACTATCAGCATTTACAATAAAATTTTTGCCATAATTAGCAGGGTCGGTGTAAATTATATGATTAGGATAGGTGCTGCTTACCTTAAAAAATGAGGTACCACTACTTGTAGCCATTTGCCAGCTTGCTTTGCCATTGGCATCAGAGGTTAATACCTTACCTGCACCTTGTGTACCATCTACAATTTTAATGCTACCAGCAATATCTAATTTTTCAGATGGACGACGTTGGTTGATACCTACATTGCCATCTTGTTGAATAACGAATGCTGTATGGGGTGCACCTGTACCAAAATTTCCATTACCTACTGTAAACACCCGATTGGAATCGTTGTAAAAACCATAAATATTAGCAGCAGTCAGCGTATCATTGGCAAAACCAATAACTGTTTCAGCATAACTTTTAGCTTTAGTAAGCCTACCTAGAGAAGCCGAAAATGGACCCGATGCTTTTGTCTCATCACCCATTGCAATAGAGCCGTCTCCTGATGCAGTTGTATTACTTCCAATTGCTGTGGATTGACTACCTGATGCCGTTGAAGCTTGACCCATTGCTGTGGAACTAAAACCAGATGCAGTTGTTCCATAACCCATTGCAATGGAATAAGTAGCCGATGCAATGTTATATTGACCCATTACTGTAGAAGTAGTACCCGATGCAGTAGAACCTTCGCCCATTGCTGTGGAATAATTTCCTGATGCGATGGAAGTATAGCCCATTGCTGTAGAATACCCTCCCGATGCAGTTGTGTATCCACCCATTGCTGTGGAACTTCCTCCATAGGCAGTTGTTTTTAAACCCATTGCTGTGGCATTGTTTCCTGTTGCACCAAAAGGGGCAGCATTATCATCGGAATAAGACAAATCAATTGCTTTAATGCCAATATTTCCATAATTAGCAGTATCTCTACCCAAAATGCGCCAACCTATGTTACCATTTTCTATAATTTTTTGTAGTTGAGATGAATCGGTTGCACTAGCTACTCCACCAGATAGTGCTACCCATGCTGTGCCATTGTAATAATAAAATCCTGGCGTGCCATCGGTTTGAAAAACTAATAAGCCTGTAGCTGGGGATGCAATGGCAGTCTTTTGCGCAGCTGTCATGCGGGGTGCAAGCATCCCTTTGTCGGTACTAGTTACATCTAATGCTGCCGATGCATGCGGTGTAGTAGTGTTTACCCCCACATTGTTTTGTGCTTTCATGACGAATGATAAGCATAGTAAGAGAAATGAAAAAAGTGAGAATTTCTGTATCATGTTTTATTTTTTATGATTATGATGCAATGATAATTTTGTCATCACTCATCATCATCATATCACCCTAAAATTGAGGGGTAGCCCCTAGATGAATAAGAAGCCTTATAGGTGCTACCCCCTAAATTTTTGAAGTACACTAGCAAAGCTGATACCAGGGAATTATATTTGTTGAATGCAAAAATTACTCATTGTTTTTACATTCATGCTTTTATTGTTGAATTGCTCAACAAAGAAAGATAAAGAAATTTATACTAAACCGGCACCCGAAAAATTAGATTCAATTTGCCAACAGTTAAAAAGTTCAGATAGTTATTCTGATACCAGTTATAATCGCATTTATTTACAAGCCTATCACAATCTAATATACCTAAAAAAATATGATTCAGCTGCCCGAATTTTGTGTTACAAAGGATTAGACCTCGAGCAAACATATGCGCCCGATAGTGAGTATATAAAACTGGCTACCGATTTTGAAAAAAACTTCAAATCACATGTATCCAATCGTTTTCTTTCCTCTTTGTATTTACGACTTGGAATGCAATTCAATTATTCCAGAAAAAAGGATAGCTCATATCAATTCATCAAAAAGGCCTATTTGCCAATTACTGATTACTATTCTGCACAAAATACTAGCTGGGCCGATCTTTTCATGGCACATTATTTTATGAATAAAGGTAGTTTGGATACTGCTTTGAAATATGGGCTAAATGCTTTAGATGGTTCTCGAAAAGTTGATGATCCTAAGCAACAATTGACTACCTATATCACCCTTTATAATATATATGCACACTTAGAAGATTTCTCAGAAGCCAAAATAATCTTAGACTCCGCAGAAAATCTTGCAGCGAGAGAGAAAGATAGTTTGAGTATTTTTAATATCTACTACAAGAAACTTCATTATCATTTTGTCAACCCTCAACAAGTGGGAGAATTTAATTCTTCACTTGCTCAAGAAACAGAAAATATGTTCTCATTTTATAAGAAATGGAACCCAAATGTGAAAGAAAATTTGATTGTTCACACACGAATGAATACTGCTTATGCCAATTTACTTATTGATAAAAATAAATTACCAGAAGCAAAACGATATTTAGATACTGCCAAGTTCTATCTGGATCAAATGAATCCTCCTTCGCCCGGCTATGCAGAAGATTATGAATACACGCTTGATTTGTACCATATGAAAGCTGGGGATGTGGATGTTCAACTCGAAAAATATGATGCTGTCCTTCAAGATTTGGAAGCGCAACAACAATATTATGTGGTGAAAGAATTCTACGATTTGTTTTATATGAATGCTCTTCACAAAAATGATTTCAAGCAAGCACTTCATTACAAACAAAAATCAGTAGAAGCCTCTGACAGCCTCACGAATATTATTCTAAAATCAAAGGTAAAAGAATACGATAAAAAATATCAAACTGCCAAGAAAGAAAAAACCATTGCCGAGCAAAATTCTAAACTTCAGAAATCCAAATTCCAAATCACTTCATTGCTATTTGCAATTGCAGGAATAATTTTATTTGCCTTAATTTTCTTTGGTATAAGAAAAAGAAAAGAAGCACAAGCAGAAATCATTCGCCAACAAAAATTCACAGATGAACTCTTGCAAAATACTGAAGATGAACGAAAGCGAATAGCCACTGATTTACATGATGGCGTGAATCATGAGTTACTAACTTTAAAAAACCAAGTTAATAATGGAAAGAAAATAGAAAGTAATGAAATTGAAAAAGTAATTAATGAAGTCCGTCAAGTTAGTCGAGATTTATATCCGGCCATGTTTGATAATATTGGTTTAGTTGCAAGCATTGAAGCGCTTTGCGAACGTATGACTGAAGCAGGATTATTTACAACCTGTGATATCAATTACACCTTGAAACTTTCAAAGCGAAATGAACTACAATTGTATCGCATCATTCAGGAAGCATTAAACAATACACTCAAGCATGCCAAAGCTGATGCGGCTAAAGTTACGATTGATACCGTGGGCAATGAACTGCAAGTAGAAATAAAAGATAATGGGATTGGTTTTGATACCCATGATAAAATGAACAACGCCTCTTCATTTGGCATACAAAGTCTCATGCAACGCGCAAGAGCTATAGGCGGAAAATCTACCATAGAATCTAATGAGCAAGGCACAAAATTAATCTTAAAAACACCGATTCATTAATGAGTACATTTATTATAGCAGACGACCATCCAATTACCTTAGCAGGTATGAAAACCTATATAGAAAAATTAGGACACCTGGTTTTAGCTACCTATGAAAATGGTATAACTGCATTTAACAATATCATATCACTGAAACCAGACTATGC
>JAGOGG010000119.1 GCA_017996795.1 Sediminibacterium sp.
CTACAATAATCAATTCTCCTTCTTCATTCACTGTTAAATCGGAAACATCACCATCAATTATTTCTTCGTCAGTAGGTAAATGAGCCATGGCATTGGCCACTTGATTATCGGTAAAGTCTTCTGGTTCGATGATTGTACCTTCTACTATTTGATCGGCCAATACTTCTTTTATTTTTGGTAAATCAGCTGCGCTATTGATACCAAAATAATCCATGAAAGTTTTTGAAGTAGCATACACCAAGGGTTTACCCGGTAACTGCTCATTTCTTCCACTAATTAAGATCAATTCTTTCTCTAATAATTTCTGTATGGAATAGTCGCTATTTACCCCTCTGATGGCTTCAATTTCTCCTTTTGTAATGGGTTGCTTGTAACCAATGATTGCTAGCGTTTCTAAAGCTGCATTCGAGAGTCGCTTTAAAAATTTATCGCCATTTAATTGTGCAATCGTTTTATGGTAATCTTTCTTTGTTAGGAATTGCCATCCTCCGCCACTTTCTCTCACTTCAAACGGATAAAATTCTGCGGCGTATTTTTCTCTAATACCTTCTACAGCCGTTTCTACTTGGTCCAACGAAATTCTTTCCTCTAAAAATCCAAAACTATTGTTGATGAGCTCCACTATATCCAATGAGGTCAATGGCTTATCACTGGCAAAAATGAGCACTTCTATATGTGGTATGATTTCGCTTAATTCCATGGTTGTTTTGGCTATTATCCTTGTAATGCAGCGGCTCCGCTCACAATCTCTGTTAACTCAGTTGTAATAGCAGCTTGACGAGCACGGTTATAACTGATCTTCAATGATTTCAGTAATTCGTTTGCGTTTTCGCTTGCTTTATCCATAGCAGTCATACGTGCACCATGTTCGCTGGCGTTTCCGTCTAAGACTGCTTTGAATAATTGGGTATTCAAGATTTTCGGCATTAATTCTGCAATCAATACTTCCTTAGCAGGTTCAAAAATAAAATCTGCTTTCTTGCTACCCGCTTTAGGGGCAACTTTTGGAATAGGTAAAAATTGCTCTGCAACAAATGCTTGGGTTGCAGCATTTTTAAATTCACTGTAAATGATTTCAACTGCATCAAATTCTTTTTGTTCAAAAGCTTTCATAGCAGCTTGAGCAGCTTCTTGTACCGCTTCAAAATTCAAATTCAAATAAATGTCTTTGAAACGCTCATTGGTATTATAACCTGCTTTATTTAAACTTTCCCAACCTTTTTTTCCAATATTCCAAACGGTTAGATTTCCTTTGCTAAACTGACTGCTGTATTTTTCTGCAACAGTGGCTTTTGCTAACTTAACAATATTGGCATTATACCCTCCACACAATCCTCTGTCGGAAGTAATCACAATCAACAATACTTTCTCAATTGTTCTTTCTTCTGCCAATGCCAAAGTAGTTCCACCCTCGATACTGCTCACAATATTGCTGAGCATTTCCTGCAATTTCTGGGCATAAGGGCGCATTTGCGTAATTGCGTCCTGCGCACGGCGTAATTTAGCCGCACTCACCATTTTCATTGCCTTGGTAATTTGCTGAGTACTTTGAACACTTTTGATTCGGTTCCTAACCTCTTTTAATTGACCTGCCATTTGTAAGGTTTAAATTTTAAATCTAACGGGTTGCAAAAGTAGCTGAAAAGGCTATAAATTCCAATAAGTTTAATGGATTATTTAAAGGGGCAAACGCAATCCAATACCATTTCCGCTTGCATGAATTTGAAGTTTAGACAATTGCCCCTCTAATATTTTGCCATTCCTTCGGTGGTTTCCATATTGAACCAAGTCGAATACCAGCAAAAATGCCCCCTGAAGCAATAAGCTATTACCATACCCCGTAGTTTTTAGGTTGTTTAGCCTATTCCCATTTTCCTTTAATAGAAAGCCTGTTGCTATGTAGGCCAAGTCTAAACCACTGTTCAGCAGCAAAATCTTTTCTAATTTTTGCTGGGCCAATTGGTTTTGGGGGTAGGTATATTTTTGGGTAAGCTCTTTTTTTAGCTGAATCAATCCCCAACTGGCAATTCCAAGGTTTACAATATTCCAATATGCATTCATTTTAAAAAAGTATTCCCCCGATTCAGTGGCATTCGTGGCAGAAATACTCCCCTGTATGATATTGACCCCCGCCCAAGCTGCCAGAATGGTCATATTAGTTTTGTTTTTATTGTATCTGTCTGCAGCAATAGAATCACTTATTATTACGAGGCTGTCTAATGCAGTAAATGCGTTGTTTGGGCTGTTAACACTGCTTTCTAGGCTTTGTGCAGCTATAGTATTGAATGCCATTGATAGGCTTAAAAAAACCGTTGATAGAATAGTTAATTGCTTCATTTGCTTCTAAAATCAAAACCTTACCTTTGGCGGCTCTTATTCAGAGTGCCAAATTGACTAAAAAAAAATTGTTGCACGCTGTTTGACTGTTAAATTTTTTCATATCAGAGTATTAAAAATATGTTGAAGTTCATTTCTAAGTTATTCGGGGGTAGTAAAAGTGAGAAAGATGTACAGCAGTTGATGCCTATCATCCAAAAAACCAATCAGTTTTTTCAACAATACCAATCATTGTCTAATGATGAATTGCGAAATAAAACCGTGGAGTTTAAAGCTAGAATTCAAGACCATTTAAAGGGGATTGATGCTGAAATTGCTGCGGAGAAAGCCGCTGCGGAAGCATTACCCGAAATGGACATTCATGGCAGAGACACTATTTACAAGAATATAGATAAGTTGCGCAAAGACCGCGATAAAAAAATTGAAGAAGCATTGGCCATCATTCAGCCAGAAGCTTTTGCGGTTATTAAGGAGGCTGCTAGAAGATTTAAAGAAAACGAAACATTGGTTTCCACAGCAACTTCATTAGACAGAGACCTCAGTGTTAAGAAAGAATATGTAACCATTCAGGGTAATGAATCTGTATTCAACAATACTTGGACTGCTGCTGGCGGTAAAGTAACCTGGAATATGGTGCATTATGATGTACAGTTAATTGGTGGTTCGGTGTTGCATCATGGTAAGATTGCTGAAATGGCAACTGGAGAAGGTAAGACCCTGGTGTCTACTTTACCAGCCTATTTAAATGCATTAGCAGGCGAAGGGGTACATATTGTTACCGTGAACGATTACTTGGCCAAACGTGATAGTGAATGGAACGGTACTTTATTTGAGTGGTTGGGTTTAACAGTAGATTGTATCGACAAACACGAACCCAATAGTGAGTCTAGAAGAAAAGCTTATTTAGCAGATATTACTTACGGTACCAATAATGAATTTGGCTTTGATTATTTAAGGGATAATATGGTGCATAGCCCTGAAGAAATGGTTCAGCGTAAGCACCATTTTGCCATGGTAGATGAAGTAGATTCGGTTTTGATTGATGATGCTAGAACTCCCTTAATTATTTCTGGTCCAATTGGATACCAAACAGGGGAACAACAATTTTTTGCATTAAAACCAAGAATTGAAAAATTAGTTGAAGCGCAAAAAAGAGCAACCCAACAGTTTTTAACTGAAGCAAAGAAAAAGATTGCTGAAGGAAATGATGATCCAAAAGATGGTGGATTGGCTTTGTTCCGCGCACATCGTGGTCTTCCTAAAAATAGTGCGTTAATTAAATTTTTAAGTGAGCCTGGAAATAGAGTAAAATTACAGAAAGCGGAAAACCATTATTTGGCGGACCAACAGCGTGAAATGCCCAAGGCAGATGAAGAACTGTATTTTTATATTGATGAGAAAAATAATTCAGTTGAATTAACAGATAAAGGAATTCAATTAATTACTGGTCAAGGAGAAGATCCTCATTTTTTTGTATTACCCGATATCAGCTTAGGACTTGCAGCCATAGACAATGATGCAAGTTTACCTGCAGATCAAAAGTTAGTAAAGAAAGAGTCTTTAATTAATGAGTATTCTGTTAAAGCAGATCGTATACATACAGTACAGCAATTATTAAAAGCCTATACCTTATTTGATAAAGATGTTGAGTATGTGGTGATGGACGGAGCTGTTAAAATTGTAGATGAACAAACAGGTCGTATTCTTGATGGTAGAAGGTATTCTGATGGTTTGCACCAAGCAATTGAAGCCAAGGAAAATGTAAAAATTGAAGCGGCTACTCAAACATACGCAACCGTAACCTTACAGAATTATTTTAGAATGTACCACAAATTAGGTGGTATGACCGGTACTGCTGAAACCGAAGCAGCTGAATTATGGGACATCTATAAATTAGATGTGGTTAGCATTCCTACGAATGTACCTGCAATCAGAAAAGACGAGGAAGATAAAATTTTCAAAACCAAAAGAGAGAAGTTTGGTGCAGTTATAGATGAAATTGTTTTACTGCGTGAAGCTGGTAGGCCAGTGCTCGTGGGTACCACTTCTGTTGAAGTGAGTGAATTGTTAAGCAGAATGCTCAGACAAAAACAAATTCCTCACAATGTATTGAATGCAAAACAACACTCTCGTGAAGCACAAATTGTTGCAGAAGCAGGTTTAGCAGGTGCAGTTACCATTGCCACCAATATGGCTGGTCGTGGTACCGATATTAAACTAGGGCCTGGTGTAAAAGACGCAGGTGGCTTGGCAATCCTAGGTACTGAAAGACATGAGTCTAGACGAGTAGACCGTCAGTTACGAGGTCGTGCTGGTCGTCAGGGTGATCCTGGTTCTTCTCTGTTTTTTGTTTCTTTAGAAGACGACTTAATGCGCATGTTTGGTAGTGAACGTATTGCCAAAGTGATGGACTTCGCAGGTTATAAAGAAGGGGAAGTTATTCAAGCTGGTATGATTACCAAGTCTATTGAAAGAGCTCAACGTAAAGTAGAGGAAAATAATTTTGGTATCAGAAAACGTTTGTTGGAATACGATGATGTGATGAATAAGCAGCGTACGGTTATCTATAGTAAACGTAACCATGCTTTGTTTGGCGAAAGACTGGCATTAGACCTAGACAACGCAATGTATGCGGTGGCAGAAGGCTTAGTGGTTTCTTTTAAAGAACAAAATGAATACGATCAATTTAAACTCGCTGCTATTGTAAATTTTGGAATAGATACTTCTATAACCCTTGAAGAGTTCAATAAAACCAACGCCAATCAATTAGCAGAAAAATTATATGGTGAAGCTATTGCTCAATATGAGAAAAGAAAGCAGGATATGATGGTTCAGGCTGTTCCTGTATTTAAGAATATTAAGTTGCAACAAGGTTCACATATTGACAATGTAATTGTTCCGTTTACCGATGGCAAACGCCAAGTTCAGGCTCTGGCCAATATGGAAAAAACCTTGCAAACAAGTGGTGCTGAATTATTACATTCTTTAGAAAGAACAGTAACCTTAGCATTTATAGACAATGCTTGGAAAGAACATTTGCGTTCTATGGACGATTTAAAACAAAGTGTACAAACCGCCACTTATGAACAGAAAGATCCATTGGTGATTTATAAAATGGAAGCATTTGAATTGTTTAGAAAAATGGATGGTGAAGTAAACAGAGAGATTGTTCAATTTTTATGTCATGCTGGTATTCCATTGGCTGAAGGGGATGAACTACAAGAAGGTCGTCAAGAAAAAACAGATATGAGTAAGATGAGTGCCAATAAAGATCAAGTAGATGCTGCTGGTCAAGAATATGGCGCAAACGAAAATGATTATTATGATCCAACACCAGTAAAGCAAGAGCCTGTCAAAGTGGGTCCTAAAATTGGCAGGAACGATCCTTGTCCTTGCGGTAGTGGCAAGAAATTTAAATCTTGTCATGGTAAAGATGCATAATCATACAAAAATAAAGCCCGATGAAATGAATCATCGGGCTTTATTTTTTAATTGATGGCCATATTATAATCTGATACCGACACCAAAATCCATGCAGAAAGATTTAATCTGCGAAGTAGTATTACTCGCATTGGTCCATGTGTATTTTCTGGTTCCAATATTAAATTTGAATTTGACTTTGTTGTCTTCATCTCCAAAATCTACTAGTGAAATTCCCCATCCAAAAAATTGTGGTGATCGGGTAACATTTGCAAAGCCTTCTTCCTTTAATACAACACCAGGTGACACACCTCCTTCAACATAAAGACCACTGATTGCCCAAGTAGTTCCTATCACAAACAAACTAGCAAGTCCATTATTTCTAAACACTTCTTTTTGTTTGTCGGGATCAAATCCATTCTTAAACGCAAAAGGATATATTCTTGCTCCAATTGGTTTTTGTGACATGGTTACATCGTTGCGAGTGGTTTTGTTGCGAAAACTCTGAGGCTCTAATCCTGCAATAGCAGCTACTTTTACAAACATTTTATTGGTATATCCAAAATTCAGGAAATTGTATTCTGCTGTAATTCTAGGTTGAATCCCTCTTGAAGAATAAAACTGCCCAAAAACTTCAGTTGCTTTCGGATTGGCAAGTCCAACATAAATACTCAGCCTTGGATCCATTCCTTTTTGTGCATTTGTTGAAAATAGTGCGGTCATAAAGCAGAGGGTTAATAAAATCTTATTCATGATAATGTAT
>JAGOGG010000012.1 GCA_017996795.1 Sediminibacterium sp.
CTACGATTATCAAAAAAGTTATTCGCCTTATGAGAATGTAGAAAAGAAAAACTATCCTCACCTTTTAGTTACCACAGGATTACACGATAGTCAAGTACAATATTTTGAACCCGCAAAGTGGGTAGCCCGGCTTAGAACAATGAAAACTGATCAAAACCTTCTATTACTGAAGACCAATATGGATTATGGACATGGCGGTGCATCTGGTAGGTTTGACTACCTTAAAGAGACCGCTTTAAACTTTGCATTTTTGCTTGCATTAGAAGGAATTTCAGAATAAGCCAATTCACTTGTGCATGAGTAATAGCTTTTTTAAATTTAAGGAGTTTACTGTTTATCAAGATAAAACAGCCATGAAAGTATGCACCGATGCGTGCTTATTTGGAGCTTGGGTTGCAGACAACTTAGAAATGTCTAGGCTAAAAAATATTCTTGATATTGGAACTGGCACTGGTTTGCTTTCACTAATGTTGGCACAGTTTAGCCAAGCTCATATTGATGCAGTTGAAATAGAACCAATGGCAGTAGAGCAAGCCAGGGAAAATTTCCAAGCAAGTAAATGGAAAAATCAATTAGATATTCATCCAACTTCTATCCTTGAATTTGCAAAAAAAACAGCAAAGACATTTGACTTAATTATTTCTAACCCGCCTTTTTTTGAGCAACAATTAAAAAGTAACAATTCTCAGAGAAATATTGCCATGCACAGCAACAATTTAACTTTAACTGAATTGGCTTATTGCATCAATGAATTATTAACTGATTCGGGGAAAGCAGCCATCTTACTGCCTTGGAACAGGACTGAAGAGTGGAAAGCTATTGCTGAAAATTTGTGCCTTTTTTGCATCAAAGAAACGGCAGTTAAACAAACCACTACTCATACTTATTTTAGAACAATGCTGCTAATGCAAAAAAAAGCTTCAATGGTAAACTTTAGCTCAATTACCATCAAAGATGGAACTGAATACAGTAAAGAATTTATTAAATTATTGACCCCTTATTATTTGGCTTTGTAGGCATATTTATTCTTAACCAGCTTAATTAATTAACTAACTTAGCATGATGAAAATGTCTACTGTATGGATTGGGTCATTGCTTTTATTAATTGCTGCATGTAGTAGCCCTACAAAAAATTTCACCCCAGCTGAAAATGGCCTAGATGCAGGACGAGAATTTATTGATGCCTGCTTAAAAGGAGATTTTAGCAAAGCTTCCTTTTATATGGTAGACGATGAAAAAAACAAACAACTACTATTAAATGTTGAAGCAGCATACAGAGAAAAAGATAAAGAAGGTAGACAGGAACTCAGACTAGCATCTATCAATATTAAAGAAGTATCCGAACCCAATGATTCAACGGTTATACTCTATCATAGCAACTCATTAGACACCAGCGCCAAGCAAACCATTGTTATTAAAAGAAACAATAGTTGGCTAGTCAATTTCAAACAATCAACTAAATAAACAATATTGAAATTATGAATCAACTAACAGTCCTACACCCCTGGCATGGTGTCCACTTTGGTGAAAATGCCCCCCGCATAGTAAATGCAGTTATCGAAATTCCACAAGGATCCAGATGCAAATATGAGATAGATAAACCAAGTGGCTTATTAAAATTAGACCGGGTTATTTTCTCTTCTTTTTACTACCCCATCAACTATGGATTTATTCCCCAAACCTATGGTGGAGATAAAGATCCATTAGATATTTTGGTTATTACCTCTTTACCTGTTCAACCATTAACGTTGATGGAAGCAAAAGTAATTGGTGTAATGCAAATGATTGATGGCGGTGAGCCCGATGATAAAATTATAGCAGTTGCAGCAACTGATCCTGGAGTAAATCATTACAACAATATTGAAGAACTACCGAGACATTTCTTTGATGAATTAAGGCATTTCTTTCAAGAATATAAAAGACTAGAGAAAAAGGAAGTTTTAGTTGAAGACTTTGGGGATAAAGCAAAAGCTTTAACCATTGTTGAAGAGGCAATCGCTTTTTATAAAGAGACTTTTATAAACAAATAGAGATGAGTGCTACTACCCTACTTGTGTTGGTTTTGATTGGGCTATTTGCAGGCTTTTTAAGTGGCTTAGTAGGTATTGGCGGTGGCATCATCATGGTACCAACATTGGTGTTTTTCCTTGGGCTTACTCAAAAACAAGCCCAAGGAACTTCACTAGGAGTTTTGATGCTACCTGTGGTAGCCCTTGCAGTGTGGCAATACCATAAACAAGGTCAAATCAATTTTAATTATGTTTTTTTAATAGCAGTCTCATTTATCATAGGTGGATTTCTAGGCAGCAAATTAGCGTTAAGCTTAAGCGATGATAAAATGAAGAAAATATTTGCAGTGGTGCTTTTGTTATTAAGCATTAAAATGTTGTTTTTTGACAAGAAAAAAAACATTTCCCCAACCCAATCAACAAAAATTGAACAAACTACATCTCATTAGCGGGTGAATTGATTCTGCCCCCTTATCTTTGCATAAAATACTATAAAATGGAAGCAAAACAATCCACTGGTAAATATTGGGCGTTATTTTTTTTCTGGCTTGCAGCTTTAATAGTACTACTTTTTGTATACCGTGAATTCTTTTGGTTAGCACTACCTGGAACAGTTACTTATTTTGCCAAAGGCATGGATTTGATGTAGTTTTTCGCTTACGCAAGGCGCTTTACTATCCTTAGTTGGTGAGTTCTCTCACCGGTTTCCTTGTTCAATATACCCGCTTGATCAATATAATCAATACGCACTCTTCCAGACGCGTGTATGATTGTTTGAGCATCCAGCATAATACCCACATGGGTAATCTTGCCTTCTTTATTGTCAAAATAGGCAAGATCCCCACAGATGGTTTCTGCTAGAAACCCAATATCTTTTCCCATTCCAGCTTGTTGATAAGCATCCCTGGGTAATTGAATGTTAAAATAAGCATATACCTGTTGAACAAACCCGCTACAATCAATCCCAAATACAGATCGCCCTCCCCACAAATAAGGGGTATTTATAAATAAAGCGGCTACTTGTTTTACAGATTCGGGCGTAAACGGTATTACACCTGGAATAAAGATATTTCCCTCATATTGAAAAGTCAACCCCGGAAGACTCAATTGCTGTGTTTGAAAAAGGGATAGCGAAGCCCCAAAAGGCACTTGCATTTTAGCACCATTCAGAAGTAGGGAATTAGAATAATCAGGCATTATTGCATTTGATTTTCTCATCATCATTTCATCGGGTATAATTGCCAACTGGGCGCTTTGGCACCAGCCTTCGTACCCATCATTTGAACACTTGATTTTGGTAAAAGATCCAGTTTGCAATAGTTGCCCTCCTTCTATTATTTCAGCTGTTTCCCCAAACAATAGTTGACTTACCATTTCACTTCGATGGGCAGCCTCCGATCTTAAAGGGGCAACTGCCACAATTGCTACAACAAAAGCCATTGAATATTTTTTAATGGAAGATATGGAAATTTACGAAGCTTGCATCTTAACAAAAATGAGTTAATTTAACAAGTGATTCAACAGGCATTTAAACATATAACAGACAATGAGCTTTTAAAGAAGTATCAAAGCGACCAGAATAAAGAATGGTTGGGTATTTTACTTCAACGTTATACCATGTTGTTGCTTGGCGTATGTATGAAGTACCTCAAAAACGAAGAAGAAGCCAAAGATGCTGTACAACAAATATTTTTGAAAGCCCTGAATGAGCTAGAAAAATATCCAGTGGAATATCCTAAAAGCTGGTTATACAAAATCGCTTGTAATTATTGTTTAATGAAGTTAAGAGACCAAAAAGCACATATTTCCATTGACAATGCACCTTCAATAACAGAAATATATGAAACAGAAAACACCTCCTATATTGAAAGAGAAATAAACTTAGACTTATTAGAGACTGCTTTAGAAGAACTGAATAAAGAGCAAAAAACTTGCATAACTTTATTTTATCTCCAAAAGAAAAGTTATCATCAAATAAGTTCAATCACAGGATATAGTTTATTGCAGGTCAAAAGTAATATTCAGAATGGGAAAAGGAATTTGAGAATTTTAATGGAGAAAAAACAATCTTTTTAATGACCAATTGGAAAGACATATTTAAAAAAGAAACCAATGTATCCAACGAAGAATTGTTGAAATACCTTGGTAATGATATTTCTGAGGAGGAAATGAATGCTATTGAACAAAAAATGGCCACATCCGAATTTGAAAATGATGCAATAGAAGGGTTAGCTCAATTTAAGGAAAAAGAAAATATCATTGCAATAACCAATACACTTAATCAACAACTTAAGAACCAAATATCAAGGGGTAGCAAAAGAAAAAGGAAAAGAAAAATACAAGATCAGCAATGGATTATTGTGGTAATTCTAGGTGTTTTATTTTTAAGTATTGCAAGTTATTTTTTAATCCATTTTAATCGCTAAGACCTACAAAAATGTTGAATTAACGCTAATTGATTTGGGAACTGCTCAACCAATTTGGAAACATTTGCCAACTCAAAATCAGCAAAATCAAATCCGGGAGAAACGGTACAACCAACAAATGAAAACTGTCCATTTGTTTTTGATGCAAACCATGCACCAGCTGGAACAATAGCTTGAAATTGTTCTCCCATTTCAATATTACAACCCAATTTAATTAGCTCATAATTCCCATTCTTATGGAGCACATGAATGTCAACTGCGTCCCCAGCATAAAAATGCCAACACTCATCGGATTGAATCCTATGAAAAGCAGAAAATGAATTTTCGGCTAATAAAAAATAAATAGCAGTTGAACAATTTCGCTTCCCACTAAATCTTTCCGATAAACAATCCGAGGGTATAGATTCAGATGATCGATAAGTTTCCTTGTAATAACCTCCTTCTGGATGAGGTAATAATTGATAAAACTCTATAAGCTGTTGAATAGTTAAACTCATTTGAATAATTTAATTAACGCTTTATTTTTATTAACCGATACATTTTTGTTTGATGACTTATAATCATATATAGATACATTTTAGTCAAACTTAATCCAATAACTATAAGCATAGTTTTTAAATGGCACCCGATACTTTTCTAAAGGCCATGCACCCCAACTATCCATACCTTGCAATCCTGTTTGATTCAAGTCCATATGTAAATAAATTTCTGGTCTTTTAATCAATTCACCACTGTGGTATTGCTTTTTATTCATTTCAGGATCTAAATCATTTAAATGATAAGGTAATGCTGAAAAACTTAACAAACTATCATTGTAAATAAACTTTATTTTTCTACCGGTTGAATTACTGAAACTGACCCATCGAACTTCAGTATGGTTTCCACTTTCTTGAGGCCTAGCATAGGGATAATATTGTTCATCAATTGTTTGAGTATATTGTCCAATAAATGTATTGGTTTTTCTATCCCAATAGTTTTCACCTGGACCTCTACCATACCAATTAATATTGGCAAAATCTCCAGAAATGGTTAAATCATTTCCAGCCCTTAATAAAAGCGGATACTTCCCTTTAATTGCTTCAAACATGTTTTCAACCTGTATAGACCCATCGCTGTAAATAGAATAAACTTGACGATGCTTTGCATCTCCATTTAACAAGGTTTTAGTGAAAACAACTTTAATCAATCCATTATCAATGGACGAAATAGAGTGTTCAACAGCACTTGAACTTTCATATATATTGCGCCATATTCTCAAGCTTTTATTAAACCCAGCTCCAATATCATTATCAGTAGGTGCTCTCCAAAAGGAAGGTATAGGACCTGATTGAATAATTTCATCCCCATTCTTTAAATAGCTATTTAAAAGCCCTTTTTCAATATCAAACTTTACGGAAAAAGAACGCCCTTTGATTTGCAAGATTTGATTTGATTTGCTAACTGATAATCCATTCTTGAATGAAGGAGTACTATTATTTGCTTGTAATTCATTTAATAAAAACTGTTCAGATGCAATTAGGTAGTCTTGACTTAAAAAAGGTTCCGCTGTTTTTAAAGCGTAGTAAATATTTAATTGGTACTCTTTACTTGCATTTCGCTTAAAATTTGTTGCAATCAAGAAAGATTGCTCTTCTTGAGGCTCTATATGAATTGCTTCTAATTTACCCGTTTCTTTAACTAGTCCATTTTCTTGTAAAGCCCATCGCAAATAAACATTGTTCAAAGACTTAAAGAAAAATCCATTTTTAATTACAATACGATTAATACCATCAAATTTTGTTTTAATATTCTGGTATACTTGTTTAACCTCCATAGCCATTGGAGTGAGGTTTCTATAAGCATCCACTACCCCTTTAACACAAAAATTATTGTCACTTAAATTTTCATCAACTGGCCCTTCTAATGGGAAATCTCCCCCATAAGCTTTAATTCGTTTTCCGTTTTTAACGGTATCAATACTCTGGTCAATCCATTCCCAAATAAAGCCACCCTGAAGTTTAGGATTGTTCTCTATTACATTCCAATAGTCTTTAAAATTACCCAGACTGTTGCCCATAATATGTGCATACTCACTTTGAATATGAGGCAACTTAGCATTGGATTTAGCATACTTTAACATGCCATCGGGTGAAATATATTGTGGGCAAAAAATTTCAGAAAATGGCGTGTTATTGGGTTTCCCATAATCAATATCTCTTTCATATTGAATGGGTAAACTGGTTTGCATTTTAAGCCAGTCATATGCTGCATAAAAATTACTTCCATCCCCAGCTTCATTACCTAAAGACCAAGTAATAATAGAGGTATGATTTTTATCTCTTTCAAACATTCGTTGCACCCTTTGCATATGAGCTTCCTTCCAAACAGATTTATTACCTAAGGTTGTATTTAAATCATACCCCAAACCATGGCTTTCAATATTTGCTTCATCTACCACGTATAATCCATAAATATCACAAAGTTCCATCCAATATGGATCAGGGGGATAATGTGAATGTCTTACCGCATTAATATTCAATTTTTTCATCATTTCCATGTCTTTCAACATATCTTCTTTGCTTAATACATGACCATTTCGTGGATGATGCTCATGCCTATTAACACCCTTTAAAAAAATGCGTTTCCCGTTTACTAGGAAATTAGAGCCAATAATTTCAATCTTTTTAAATCCAACTCTTTGTGGAATTATTTCTAGTACATCGCCTTCTTTGTTTTTTAATATCAGATACAATGTATATAAGTATGGAGATTCAGCCGACCAAGCTTTTACATTTGGAATGCTGGTTTTAAATGATATAAAAGAATGGTAATTACCAAGCACTGTAGCAAAATCTTTAGTCCGTTCTTGAAAGATAGTTTTCCCTGAAATATCTTTTAGTTGAACCTCAATATTAAAGCTGTCTTTTTTACTTAAATACCCTTTTTCCAATTTGTAATTGTCTACTTCAACTTTAACATCTAACAGACCATTTTCGTACTGTTGATCTAGTTCAGCTTTAATTTTAAAATCCCGAATATTCAATTTATTCGTTGCAAATAAATACACATCTCTCTCAATACCCGAGAACCTAAACATATCTTGACATTCCAAATAGCTGGCATCACTCCAGCGAAATACTTGAAATCCAATCAAATTTTCTCCTTCTATTAAATAGTTGGTAATATCAAATTCAGCTGCGAGTTTACTGTCTTCGCTATAACCCACTTTTTTGCCATTTACCCAAACAAATAAGCAACTTTTAGCATTCCCAACATGCAAAAAAACCTGTTTCCCTTTAAACCCCTTGGGTAAAAATATTTTCTTCCGATATGAACCAACTGGATTATTGTTTGCTGGAATATCATAAGGAGGATTCATTTTACCATATCGAAGATTATGACCAGCAAAATCATAGGGCTGGTTTACATAAATAGGTAATCCATATCCATTTACTTCCCAACTTGCTGGAATTTTAAAAAGCCCCCATTTTGAATCATCAAAACTACTTTCGTAAAAACCAATTGGGCGTTTATTGGGATCTTGTACCCAATTGAATTTCCACTCCCCATTTAAGGACAAGAAATTCGCCGATTTTTCCTTGTCAAAACCATTTGCGCTTGCCCAATTTTCAAATGCAAATGCATTGGCCCTCATCGGCATTCGATTGATAGAAACCAATTCGGGATTTTGTAATTCAGGAGGCAATTGTCCAAAACAAATGTTGGAAAATAATACAAATACCAAGATCAATGACCCATATTTAAACCTCTTAGTACCTGAAATTGTCTCACTCAAATTTGAATTCATACAAATAGTATTATACTGGCTCAATTTAAAGATTGTTTGGCAGGATAATGAATCAAGCATTATTTGATATTAATAAATTATATTATTTATTAATATATTTTATTTAACCCACTTCACTCATATATAAATTAAGAAAACATTAAAAAATTATATTTACATTTTTTTAATGTTTAAATCTGATTTTCGTAAACTTTAAAGTATTCCCTTGATTTTAAAGGTTTTAATCATTTAATATAATGTTATTTTGAAAATTATCAATTGAATTTATTAACATTAATATATTTTATATGTTTATTTAATTTACATTTCTTATAAAATTTTAACTATTTTGAACTCAATAAATAAATATTATAAATAAAAGTTATTTAATTATGTACCAGAAAAAACTCAACTTTTACAACGTCACACCATTTCTAGTTTTACTGATTGTGGCTATTCTTGCCATTTTTGCTCCACCAGAATTAAGCTTCGAAGATAAAGAAGGCGTTTACAATGAAGCAGACATTGCATGGATTTTAGTTGCGACTGCTCTGGTCTTCCTAATGACTCCTGGTTTAGCCTTTTTTTATGGTGGAATGGTGCATAGAAAAAATGTAATCTCTACTATGATTAAAAGTGTAGTAGCCACTGGAGTGGTAACCATTATCTGGGTAACGGTTGGTTATAGCCTTTGTTTTGGCGAATCATTAGGAGGGTTTATCGGGAATCCTACCACCTACCTATTTATGAAAGGAATAAATAGCGGTGCGCCATGGAGTTTAGCCCCAACTATTCCTTTGGGCTTGTTTGCATTATTCCAACTAATGTTCGCTATTATCACCCCAGGGTTAGTAGTTGGAGCTGTTGCAGAAAGAGTAAAATTCACTTCCTATATTTTATTCATCGCATTATTTAGCCTATTAGTTTACGCCCCAATTGCACATTGGACTTGGCATCCTGACGGATTTTTATTTAAAATGGGGGCTTTAGACTTTGCGGGTGGAACAGTAGTTCATATATCAGCAGGCTGTGCTGCCTTAGCAGGGGCGTTAGTGTTAAAAAGAAGAAAAGCACATTTAGATCAAATTGAAATACCACCAGCCAATATTCCTTATGTTTTAATTGGTACTGGTTTATTATGGTTTGGTTGGTTTGGCTTTAATGCTGGATCAGCATTAGGAGCAAATGCATTGGCTGTTTCTGCATTTGCAACAACAAATACAGCTGCTGCATCTGCAGGTTTATCTTGGATGTTTTTTGATGTAATGAGAGGCAAAAAACCTTCGGTGTTAGGCTTTTGCATTGGTGCTGTTGTTGGATTAGTAGCCATAACACCAGCAGCTGGTTTTGTTGCAGTTCCACAAAGCATCTTTATTGGATTTATTGCTGCAATACTTTCAAACTTAGCTGTTTATTATAAATCAAAATCTTCTTTAGATGATACACTCGACGTGTTCCCATGCCATGGTGTAGGTGGAATGGTAGGCATGTTGATGACAGGAATATTTGCAACAAAGTCAGTGAACGGTGCAGGTGCCGAAGGCCTCTTGTACGGCAATACTGATTTCTTTTTTACACAAGTAAAAGCACTTCTAATTGTAGTAACATTCAGCTTTACTGTATCATTAGGCATTTTCAAATTAATCAGCATCATGCTTCCTTTAAGAGTTAGCTCAGAAGAAGAAGAATTGGGTTTAGATGCAACTCAGCATGATGAAAAATATGTTCAAGGCACTTTACTCGTAAGAGAAAACGCATAAAAAAACAAGGTACAGTCTTTACCAAATTCTCTGATCAGAATTCGAGACTGTACCCCTTTATTAACTAAAAAGTCATCACAATGTTAAAGAAAATTCTAGTTTCTTGCGCATCTTTATGTGCAATGCTAAACGGTTTTGGTCAAAAAGCAGAACCAATCAAGTCAACAACAACTATCACTGGTTATATAGATGGTTATTTCAGAGCACTCACAAAAGATGGAGGTGGAACACATAATAACTTCACCAGTTTTACTAATTCTTATAATTCTTTTAATTTGGGAATGGCCAGTGTTAAGATAGACCAAACTTATGGCAGGTTCTCTTCTACACTTGATATTGGTGTTGGAAAAAGAGTAGACGAATTCTCTTATAACGACAAAGATTTATTAACCAATATTAAACAGGTTACGCTGTCTTACTCTTTCTCAAAGAATTTAAAACTAACAGCTGGAAAATTTGCTACACATATTGGCTACGAATTACTCGATGCAACCAGTAATAGGAATTACAGTATGTCATATGGATTTTCTTACGGACCTTTTTTTCATACAGGAATCAAAGCAGATATTTCATTGGGAGGAAAGTCGGCAATGATGGTTGGAGTAGTTGACCCAACAGATTATTCTACATTTAATAGTAACCCAAAATACATTATTGCACAATTTAGTTCTGCATCCATCAATGAAAAAATTAAAGGATACTTCAATTTTTTACATGGCGATATCACCACTCAATATAATCTGGTATTAAGCGCAACATTGTCTAGCAAAATAAGTGCTGTGTTTGACGGTAGCATTAACCAACAAAAGAACCCAATTGGAAAAAGCAACTGGAGCTCTCAAGCATTTTATTTGAACTATGATTTTTCGGAAAAAATTGGGCTTACATTAAGAGAAGATTTTTTTAATGACAGACAAAACAATCCTATTGGCATTGGAAATTTAAATGCCACCACCCTATCAGGAAAATTCAAGTTGAATAAGCTAACCCTTATTCCTGAATTCAGAATAGACAATAGTACTGTGCCTTTATTTAATACTAAAACTGGGACAGTTTCCAGCGCTTCCAATTTCTTAGTTGCGGCTGTTTATACTTTTTAAAATAAAATACAACTACAGGTTATAAATAGAAAATCAAACATCAAACAAGCAAAAAGCAGGAAGGGTATATTTGTTGTTTACGATATACAATTCATACAAAATGCAATATTACTTATTAGCTTGTTTGATGTTATTTTCTGTTCGTGTAACTGCACAGATTGACAGCACAGACAATTTTGATTACAGCAAATTTGGAGATGCTGAAGGAGTAAAAAGATTCGCTACGCAAAAAGTATTGAATCAAACACCTCAACGCATTCTAAGTATAGGATATGAATATCTAGGTTTATTTTCGATGCCCGGCGTTCCAGTGGCCCCTTTGCTACCAGCCTTCCAAAACCTTCAAGTGAATAGGGTTTCCGCTATACGTGCACAAGTAAATATTCCAGTTGTGTCTACCAATAAAATTATATGGCAATTGGGGGCCAATTATTGGTCTAGTAAATATTCGATTGAGAATGCAAGCACCAACTCCTTTGCAAGCAGGCTAGATAATCAATCAATGACAACAGCTGGCATTAATACTACTATTTTTAAGCCTTTGAATGAGAAAAACTTTTTAATACTTCAAGCAAGTGCAGACTTTAATGGAGTATTTCAAAACTTTAGCGATATGGATGGGAAAGCACTAACTATTAGTGGTACAGCAATATATGGCTGGAAAACTTCAGAAAAGAACATCATAGGAACTGGTTTTTCTAGAACCTACCGCGCTGGACAAATTTTACATATACCCGTATTATTATGGAATAAAACCTTCAACGATCGATGGGGTATGGAATTGTTACTTCCTGCACGCGGACACTTAAGGTATAATTTTTCAACAACTAATATTCTACAACTAGGTTTTGAATTGGAAGGCAATCAATTCTGGATGAAATTACCCAACAGTTCAAACGGAGAAGTATTTATTCAAAGAGGAGAATTGAAACCTAGAATAATATGGGACAAAAAAATCAGTGGTTTTATTTGGTTCAGCGCTCAAGCAGGATTAAGATACAACTGGAGATTTGATGTAATGAATGAATACAATGCAAAACAAAGTAGCCAGCGCTACTTCACCAGCAATTTAGGGAATCCTCTGTATTTCAATTTTAGCATCAATCTGGTATCCCCCTAACAAAAAGGGGGGTGGGGAACGTATGTTATTTTGCTACTTGCCTAGTCCAAGTATCTGTTCTTCCAATTAAAGACACACCAATAAAACCTCTAACTTCAAGCGCATTGGCGTTGATTAATTTCATGGTACAAGAATAAGTATTCCCATTTTTGGGATCATAGATATTTCCTTCGTCCCAAATATTTTTCTCTTTAAAGGAGAACCCCCAAATATTCACTAGGCCTAGAATGGGTCTAGTGCGATTGGCTTCCTCGGAATGATTTTTATCCAATTTAGGTTTCCCCGTTTCAGGATCAATCGGCTCTTTTAACCAAACAATCTTGCCCTGAAATTTCTCACCATTCTTATAAATACGAACCATTGCATTTCCATCCCCAGTTTTCCAAACGCCAACAATTGCACTTGGATCATCTTGAATCCACAGAAAACTTTGCAATACAATCAATGAAAAAATAACCATTAAACTCTTAAAAAGCCGAATCATGCTGTTTGATTAATTTATGATGATTTAAATTATTTACAGACATAAATATCACTAAGTTTTTTGCTATTTATAGCGCAGATTTAAACAACAGGGTTGTAAGATGACTATAAAAAAACCCAATCAATATTGACTGGGTTTTTCTTGTTTTAGTGGAGCCGACCGGACTCGAACCGGTGTCCAAACATCGTGACCATTAGCTTTCTACATGCTTATTTCTTTATTAGTTGTAGGCGACGAACCGGAAAAGAACAAACCAATTCACCACTTAGCTGAATATTCTTAAGCAATAGGCACAGCCTACTATTGCAGCATCTCCTTTTGTTTTGAGTCGGCGGCGGCACATGGAAAGAAGCGAACCTGTGCGGCGGCCCAAATGGTTACTTAATCACTGATTAAGCAGCCATGGCATACTGAGTATTGCCAATTAATGGTTGAATATTCAGATTAAAGTGCTAATTATCCAACGCACTGCATGCTTACACCAACCGTAACCTATGCTGTCAAAACCAAAACGGCCCCATAAGTCTATTTAAACAATCTCCAAAAGTCTAACCCCAAAGCGTATGCCATTAATCCCATCAATAGAATCATTCCTGCCATTTGGGCATATTCCATGAATTTATCGCCAGGTTTTCTTCCAGAAACCATTTCATACAAAGTAAATAAAGCATGTCCTCCATCTAATGCAGGAATTGGCAGAATATTCATAAATGCCAATACAATAGAGAAAATACCTGTTAAAGTCCAAAAACGCTCCCAATCCCAAACACCGGGGAATGTATTACCAATGCTGATAACACTACCCAAAGAATCACTAGCATTTACCTTTCCGGTAAATAATTGTTTTATACCAGTAATGTATCGATCTAAAGTTTCCCAGCATCTATTAAATCCAATCGGCACTGCTGCTAATAAATCGTATTGAATATGTTCTGTTCCTAAGATAGCCAATGGGCTAAGTTGAAAAAATCCAATTGCCCCTTTATCATTTACTAAGGCTTTAATTTGTACAGTATCCACGCCTCTAATTGCAGTTAATTGAGCAACTGTATTTGCAGCTGATTTTTTTAACTGATCAAATTCATGGTAATAAGTAAAAGCCTTACCGTTCATTGCAATCAACCTATCCCCTTTTTTCAATTCGCCTGAATTAAATACAGCTGTACTACTCACAGAATCAACAATAACAGGGTATTGCGGCATAAGCATTCCACTAAATTTTTTCTGCTCCACAATTTTTTGCATAAAACTTTCTGGAACATCAATTTCAATTGTTTGACCTTCTCTCAGTACGGTTAGTTTTTTGGCTTCAGTTAAAACCAATTCTGATTCTATTGATCCAAAGTTTTCAATTTTTTTACCGTCCATTGCAATTACATTGTCGCCGTCTTTTAATCCAATAGACTTACCCAATGAATCTACATGTACCCCATATTTCAAATTCTTTACCGGCAACTGCTCATCGCCCCAATACCATGTAATTCCTACAAAAATGACAATGGCTAATATGATGTTGACTACAACGCCTCCCACCATAATAATCAATCGTTGCCAAGCTGGCTTAGACCTAAATTCCCAGGGTTCTGCGGGCTTTTTCAGTTGTTCTTTATCCATGCTTTCATCAATCATCCCCGCTATTTTTACATAGCCTCCAAAAGGAATCCAGCCTAATCCATATTCCGTTTCTCCTTTTTTCTTTTTAAACAAACTAAACCAAGGATCAAAGAATAAATAGAATTTATCTACCCTGCATCCAAACCATTTTGCAGGCAAAAAATGTCCTAGTTCATGTAGTACAACCAATATGGAGAAAGATAAAATAAACTGGCCAGCTTTCACTCCAACACTTGCCCAATCAATAGCTAATAACATCATATAAAACCCCTTGTTTTTTGCTCAATAAATGATTACATATGTAACAACGAAGCCGCAAAGTTACGTGCCTCTGCGTCGCTATCAAAATAGTCCTGTAAAGTTGGCTTTTCAATAAAAGCAATTTTATTCATGGTTTGCTCTACCACTTCTGTGATATCTAAAAATCCAATTCTGTTTCTAAGAAATGCAAATACTGCCATTTCATTGGCCGCATTCATCACACATGCCATATTTCCTCCCTTATATAAGGCTTCAGTTGCTAAAGCCAGATTGCGAAATGTTTTCATATCTGGCTCTTCAAAAGTTAAAGTACCAGGCTTTTTAAAATCATAGCGAGGGAAATTATTGGCAATTCTTTGCGGGAAAGCCAATGCATACTGAATGGGCAATTTCATATCAGGTAAACCCATCTGTGCTTTAATACTTCCATCTTCAAATTGAACCATACTATGAATAATACTTTGGGGATGAATTACCACTTGAATTTGATGGGCGTCTAAATTAAACAGCCATTTTGCTTCAATCATTTCAAGCCCCTTATTCATTAAAGTTGCAGAGTCAATAGTTATTTTTGCACCCATGCTCCAGTTCGGGTGTTGCAAAGCATGATCTCTTTTTACATTTACTAAAAAGTTGGGTTTCTTACCTAAGAAAGGTCCACCGCTAGCAGTTAAAATAATTTTCTCGATCTTATTTCTACCCTCTCCTACCAAACATTGAAAAATGGCGGAGTGTTCACTGTCTACAGGAATGACTGCTACTCTTTTTTCTGCCGCTTTTTGCATAACCAAGTCTCCTGCAACTACCAATGTTTCTTTATTGGCCAATGCGATGGGTTTACCCAATTCAATTGCATTCAACGTAGGCTTTAATCCTGCGTATCCTACAATAGCCGCCAACATCATATCATAGCAATCCATTGAAGCAGCTTCTATCAAGGCAGCTTCTCCTGCAAATACTTTTACATCTGTACCAGCCAATGCTTCTTTAACAGCTGCATATTTTTTCTCATCACCTATCACCACCATATTGGGGTTAAAGCGAAGTGCTTGCTTGATGAGTAATTCATCATTAGATTGAGCCGTAAGAATTTCTGCAGAAAATAAATCTGGATTGGCCTTGATTACATCCAGCGCCTGTGTGCCGATGGAACCAGTAGACCCAAATATCGCGATGCGTTTTTTACTCATAATTGAATTGCTTCCTTTAACTGGGCATAGTTACACAATTTAAGCGAAAAAAAGGCCTCCAGCGTTATGAGTATTAACATATAATTCTAATTCATAGCAGCTAATGTTAACTAAAAATAGGGCGAAACTATTCTTTGGATTCTGCTATTTTTGCGATAATGGCAAACTCTCTTACATGAAAAAAGTAGCTTTTTTAGCCCCTTCGCCTTATAACTGGTTGATATGGCTTAATGCCTTGGTAATGCTTACAGGATTATTTTTCTTTAATTGGCGTCCGGCAATGGTGGTAATGGGGTATTTGTTCGAAACAATTATTATTGGACTAATTCATATTTGCAAACTTTTTGTAGTTACTTATTGGGGCAAAATACAACAAGAGTCTGTTGGTTTGGGCAAAACAGGAAAAATGAACAATGGATTTGGGATCATTTTTTTTATTATTCACTATTTTTTCTTCATATCGGTCCAATCGTTTTTTATATTCTCCTTCTTAGAAAAAGTTATTCCTATTAAAGTAGCTGATGCCAACCTATTAAATGTATGGAAAAGTTATTGGTTTTTAATACAAGAGCCAGATATGATTTTAATTTTTGCAAGCCTTACAGCAGTTAATATTGCCAACAGTTTAAAAAACTTTTTTATACCGCAGCGATACCATGATTACACCGTATCAGAATTAATGATGCAACCTTATATCAGAATATTTGTGCAACAATTTGTAGCAATTGTATCAGGGTTTTTCTTTTTATTTTTTCCTTCCGGAATGGCTATTGTATTGCTTTTGATAGCAGTTCGGTTATTATTAGATACCTATTTAATTGCCATTCAATACAATGATGTTTTAAAAGAAAAACTATTGAAAAAATTATCTAAGGATGGTGAGAACGAAAAAATTACCATGAAAAATATTGAGATTTTTCTTGAATAAATTTGGGCTATAAAAATGCTTCTAATTCAGCAGCAATTTTACGATCGTTACTCAATCGAGGTACTTTATTTTGCCCTCCCAACTTACCAATTGATTTCATGTAATCAATAAATCCGTTTTTACGCACTACCGATATCTTTAAAGGCAGTAAAATATTTCCCCGCATTAAATCATCATAATATACGTTCTTATTGCGCATTAATTCGTTGAGGCGAGCAGAAAACGCTGCTAAATTGGCTGGTGCTGTTTCAAATTCTACCAACCATTCATGATAGCTTTTTCCTTCTCCTTGTTGAATGAATGGCGCTACGGTAAACTCCGTTACTTTGGCTTGGTGTTCTTCACATGCTTTTAGCATGGCCTGTTCCACTTCTTCGCCAATTACATGCTCTCCAAAAGCCGAAATAAAATGCTTAATTCTACCGGTAACAACTAGCCTATAAGGTTCAACGCTTACAAACTTTACAGTATCCCCTAAATTATATCCCCATAAACCTGCATTACTATTAATAATCAATGCATAGTTCACCCCTACTTTCACATCCCTTAAACTATATCTGGTAGGGTTTTCTAAAAATATTTCTTCAGCAGGAATAAATTCAAAGAAAATACCACTGTTGGTATTTAACAGCATGCCAGGTTCCGTTTGGGAATCCTGAAAAGCAAAAAAGCCCTCACTTGCGGGAAATAGCTCTACCGAATCTATTTTTCTACCAATGCTCTCGAATAATTTAGCCTTATATGGCTCAAAATTTACCCCTCCCTGAACCATCACGCTAAAATTGGGAAATAGCTCCCCCACTTTTTTACCCGATTTTTCAACCAACCTGTCAAAATACATCTGCATCCATGGAGGAATCCCACTAATGAGGGTCATGTCTTTATTCATGGTTTCCTGCACAATCTGGTCTAGTTTGGCTTCCCAGTCTTCTATACAGTTGGTTTCGTACTTGGGTAGCTGATTGGCCCTTAAATAGGCCGGAATATGGTGGTTTACAATACCGCTTAGCCTACCCGTTGGTATATTTCCCGTTCTCTCCAATTCGGGGGATCCACTTAAAAAGATCATTTTACCATTGGCAAAAGCAGTATTTCCTGTTTGGGCCATATAGCAAAGCAGGGCGTTTCGGGCAGTTTGAATATGGTTGGGAATAGAGTCTTTAGTAATGGGAATATACTTTACCCCACTGGTGGTTCCACTGGTTTTGGCAAAATAAATGGGCTTCCCCCTCCACAATATGTTCTGTTTCCCGGCTTTAACCTGTTCAATATAGGGTTTTAACAGCTCATAGTCCCTAATGGGTATGGCTTGTTTGTACCCGGCATAATCGCTTACCTGGGCAAGCTGGTGATCTTTGCCAAATTGGGTTATTTGCCCTAATTTAATCTGAGACTTAAGTAGCGCATCCTGATGGTCGGCCGCCAATAGCATACCCTTTCGGGTTTTATTGTAAATAAGCTGTGCAAAGGGTTTTGCCAGTAGCGATTTTAGGTTCATATGCTCTTGATAAACAAAATTCAAGCAAAAATAGGGGTCTCCTAGCCGCTTTGGCAAAGCAAATAACTAAATTTGTGATAATTTATTTGCAGAATTGTTGTGATTTCAATTTACAAAACCCTACCTTTGCCGTCCTAATTTTGGACAGCTATGTTAGCAATAGTAAAAATCGCAGGTCAACAATTTAAAGTACAAGAAGGTCAAAATTTGTACGTTCCCCACCTGCAGGGTAAAACCGGAGACAAAGTAGAGTTTAACGATGTACTGTTCGTAGACAACGGCGGTAACATTTCAACAGGAGCTGCTGTTAAAGCAACTGTGAAAGCGGAAATCGTTAGCGACCTGGTACAAGGCGAAAAAGTGATCGCCTTTAAAATGAAAAGAAGAAAGGGCTTTCGCAAGAAGCACGGACACAGAACTCATTATACCAGAATTAAAATCGAAAGCATCGCTTAGTAATTAACACTTTATCGGTCCATTCCGATAATTTAAAATCATACAATTATGGCACACAAAAAAGGGGAAGGTAGTGTTAAGAACGGTCGTGATTCTCAGAGCAAACGCTTAGGTGTAAAAATCTATGGTGGTCAGCCTGCATTATCTGGCAACATTATCATTCGTCAAAGAGGAACCCAATACCACCCTGGCAAGAACGTTGGAGTTGGTACAGACTTCACATTATTTGCATTAACTGATGGTGTAGTTGAATTTAAAAAAGGAAAATCAGATAGAACAACTGTATCTGTTTTACCAGCAGAAGCTACTGCATAAAAAATATTTTTTGTAGTTCCAAATAAGATTTTTATTTTTAATGTATTATTTACTAACCATTAAATCTAAAAAACATGGCAACTGCAAAAAAAGCCGCTCCTAAAAAAGCTGCAAAAAAAGCTGCACCAAAAAAAGCCGCTGCTCCTAAGAAAGCTGCTGCAAAAAAAGCCGCTCCTAAAAAAGCTGCAAAGAAAGCTGCTCCTAAAAAGGCTGCTGCAAAAAAAGCTGCTCCTAAAAAAGCCGCTAAGAAAGCTGCTCCTAAAAAAGCTGCTAAGAAAGCCGCTCCTAAGAAAGCTGCTAAGAAGAAGTAATTCTCTTCTTATTTCTCAAGCAGAAATAGATTTAATGCCCGTTCCAATTTTGGAACGGGTTTTTTATTTGACCATACGCATTCAAGTTCATAATTTTCCAGCATGATAAGCAATGATGAAATATCCAATAATTTTTCTTTGTTAGCCAAACTAATGGATATTCATGGAGAAAACCCATTTAAAGCCAAATCCTATGCTGCTGCGGCTTTTAGCGTTGACAAAGTACCAACCCCACTTTCAGAAATGCCTAAAAATTCCATTTTTAGTATAAAAGGAATTGGAGAAAGTGCAGGCAATAGAATTATTGAAATGCTGCAAACTGGAAAGCTTCAAATTTTAGAAGACATCATTCAAAATACGCCGGCAGGTATTTTAGAAATGCTTAAAATAAAAGGAATTGGGCCAAAGAAAATTGCTACTATTTGGAAGGAATTAGAAATTGAAACATTAGGAGAATTGCTCTATGCTTGCAATGAAAATAGATTGACTTTATACAAAGGCTTTGGAGAAAAAACACAGAAAAATATTAAAGAGTCCATTGAATTTTACATGGGCACTATGGGTAGATATTTATACCAACAAGTAGAGACTTTTTCAAAAGAATTAGAAAATATTTTAACTACATCTCTCCCGTTTACATTTCAATTAACTGGAGAAATGATAAGACAAATGGAAATTATTGACTCTATAGATTGGGTCACTAATGCCAATTCGGAGCTTTTAAAAGCGTTTATGGATTCCATTTCTTTCCAATTAAAAGAAGAGAATGAATCAAAACTTAGCTTTAAAAACGAACATAATATTACCGTTCAATTTTGGCTTGCTAACCAAAATAATTTTCAATCAATCTTATTTCAAACAAGTTGTAGTGAAGAATTTTTAAGCGAGTGGATCAAAATCACAGGGTGGGATCAATCAGCAGAATATCCAACAGAAACAGCTATTTTATCCGCATACAACTGTTGTTTTATACCCCCTAGTCAAAGAGAATCAGCAACAATCATTCATCAAGCTAAGCAAAATGCAATACCCCTATTAATCCAAGCTGATGATATTGCAGGTATCATACATTCCCATAGCACTTGGAGCGATGGTGGCAACAGTTTGGCCGAAATGGCTCAAGCTGCAATTGAAAAAGGATTACAATATTTAGTTATTAGCGATCACTCAAAGTCTGCATTTTATGCAAATGGTCTACAAATAGAAAGAGTGGCTGCTCAACACCAAGAAATAGAGAAATTAAACCAACAACTTGCCCCTTTCAAAATTTTTAAAAGTATTGAAAGCGATATTCTGAATGATGGGAGCCTAGATTATCCCAATGAAATACTAGCAAGCTTCGACTTAATTATTGCTTCAATTCATTCTAATTTAAAAATGAACGAAGAAAAAGCAAATCAAAGATTATTAAAAGCCATTGAAAATAAGTATTCCAGTATCCTGGGGCATATGACTGGACGACTCTTATTAAGTAGAGCGGGGTATCCTATAAATCATGAGTTAATCATAGATGCTTGTGCAGCCAACGGAGTAGTGATAGAACTAAATGCACATCCAAGACGGTTAGATATAGATTGGAGGTGGATAGAAAGAGCACTCCAAAAAAATGTATTGATTTCTATTAATCCAGATGCTCATACTATTGATGGATATGAAGATTGTACATACGGAGTGTTGGTTGCTCAAAAAGCAGGGCTAACCAAAAATCAAAACCTTAGCAGCTTCAGTTTGATTCAATTTGAGCAATTTGTTAAGGAACAACATAGCAAACGAAACTAGTTCATTGTAGTTGTTGGAAGCTGAATGGTGAATGTTGTTCCAATTCCATCTGTTGATTGGTACTGAATTGAGCCATTGGCCTGTTCAACAATTCCTTTGCAAATAGCCAAACCTAAACCTGTCCCTGCAGATTTTGTGGTAAAATTTGGCCTGAACATATTGGTTTTCATAGCATCAGAAATTCCTCCCGATTGATCACTGATATCAATTACAATAAACTCATTCAAATTCTTAAGCTGAATATCAATCATTACTCTGCCTTTCCATTCCTTTCCTGCTTCTACCCCATTTTGAATCAGATTCATGAATAATCTATTAATCTGAACCTTGTCCGATTCTATAAATGAATTAGTTGAAAGATCAACTACATTAATGGTTACTAGTGAATCGCCCGCATATAGGTCCTTCAAAGATTGAATGGATTGGGTTACAGAAAATTTTTCCAACTTAACTATACCAATATTGGCAAATTGAGAAAAATCACTAGCGATTTTTGCCAACTGATCAATCTGTTCAATTAATGTTTTAGCTAAATTATTGCTTAACACATTTACGTTAGGAGCACCCTGTTGTATAGCATGTTGCAAATACTGGATACTTAACTTCATTGGAGTGAGTGGATTCTTAATTTCATGCGCAACCTGTCTGGCCATTTCACGCCAAGCACCTTCCCTTTCTGTTTTTGCAAGAGTGGCGGCACTCAACTCTAATTTACGAACCATATTATTGTATTCATTTACCAAGACCCCAATTTCATCATCTCTATTCCAATCAATTTGCTCGTTCTTAGCACCAAGATTCATTTTTTTCATAGTAGCCCCAATAAGACTTAATGAAGCTGTAATTTGATTGGTAATAAAAAATGCAATAGCACCAGCCAAAAGAAATATAAAAGCATTTAGGTTGATTAAAGTAGCTAGAAACCCAGAGATCTCTTGATTTAAATCAATCTGAGAATTGAGGTAAGGTATATTTAAATATCCGTAGGTTTCACCCGTATCGGTCATTAAAGGAATATAAATACTCAAATATCCAAAACTACCTATAGTCTCAGATTGAATAAACCGTATTCTGTTTTCACGATGCATTTCAATGAATGCAACTGGATCCATTTTCTTACTTAATAAGTTTTTATTATAAATATAAGGTTGAGTAGAAATAATAAGGTCCCCTTGCGAATTGTAATAGTTAATATCTACATTATGTAAGTCTGAAATTTCAGCAATCACTTGTTCTAGTTCATTTTTTACCCCAGAATTATTGGGTTCATCATCTAAGGCTAAAATACTTACCACTTTTGCATTTAATTCATTGGCCATTACCTGAATAGACTTAGACAATCTCTCTTCATTTGACCGATTATAACGGTATATAAAAAAAGAAATCGTTGCAATTCCAATAACTAAAAAAGAAAAGACACTGACAAAAATTATGGTGGCCTGAATTTGAGTTCGGATATTAAACCGAAACAACTTTATTAATTCGTCTAATTTAAATTTAGCTTTTATAAAAAGTGCCCCAATATGGAACACGAAAATGATTAGTAAAAAAGAACAGAACAGGTAAGCAAATAAAGTGACCGCTTCTATAAACCAGGTATTTCTTTTAACTACTACAACTTGTCTATCGTTGCCTGCATTGAACCATAGTTCAGAAAAATCTCCTTCCCTTTTATATACAAAATCAAACTGAGGTAAAGCTGAAGCAGTTAGCTGAGTAGGGAAATTATAATTATTGAAATGATTAATGATTCGTCCTTTATTGTAAATAGCATATGCATAATAACTATTTAAATCTGCAATCACATCTTGGGATTGATTAAATAGCTCTGGATATAAGGCTTCACTTTTATATCGCTTGGCATTCATAATGATAAACAAATAGCCAATGGCAGCATTACGCTTTTCTACCGTAACCTGATAGATATAATTAACCCCTTCAAAATTATTTTCGTAAGTAAATAAATTAGGAACATCTGTACCTGAAGACTGATTAAGCACTATCGTTTTTATAGATGAGTAATTAAGTGAATCCTCATTAAACAATGGATGAAATAGACTATCAAACGTATAAATCCTAGTATCGTATTTGTTTAAATACCCCGAAAAATTCTGATTAATTAAACTATCCTTTATAAACTTATTAGCATATTCACTTTCATGAAATCGATCAAAATTTTCACTTAAAAAATTATTATTGAAATTTGTTGCAGCAATCTTCAATAGATTTTCTCCAGAAGGATCCGACTGAATTGCCAGCTTTTCTGCAATCCTTTTTCGCTGTTCAAATTCTACTAACCTATTTTGATGAATTACCAATGCTGCAATTGACATTGCAAATAGCATTACCCAGAATATAAAAAAAGAGGACTTTATAATTTGAATACTAATATCTGCTGCCCTTAATCGAAGTAAAAGCATAAATAATATCAACCAAACAACAATAATAAAATGAAACCCTATTTGAGAGGCATTATATTGAAATAAAATATTGATAAAACCACTTACAATAACCAGAAGTATGGGCAATCCTAAAGTTTTCTTTGCAGATAAAATTGGAACAATGATTAACTGGGACAAATAAAAGAAACCTAATGCTAAAAAACATAAAATGATAATACTGATGGTACTATAGATGGTTAAACTAAAAAAGTTGGTTACATCAAATGATATTTTAGCATCTCTAATTAAGCTTTGAATTATTCCAACAACTATGAATGCGGAACTGGTATAAATAAAAATCCCAGCAGACTTTACAATAATGGAAGATTGGTTAGACCGTAAATCAATATGTACAGAATAATTATTCTTAACAAAACGCATGATCCAATAAAATAAAATTGAATTCAAAAACAAATCTCCCAATGAAGGATGCAAAAAATTAGACGCATAAATAGATGGATCAAAAAGGGAAAGCTTGGTATAGTCAAATGGGAATGGAAATAAATAAGAAATTAATCTTAATAAAAAGATTGAAATTAACAGGAATTGAAACCCTCTCCTAAAACCAAATGATGCAATTAAGTCTTTTGTAATAGCATGAATAAAAATCAATAATAAAAGTATGGCTGAAATCCTAAATAAAATAGTAATAATATCGTAAGACACAAACTGCTTACCATCTTTTAACTCAATACTAAACAAATATATTCCGTCTTGGCTATAAATAGGAGTATGAGCCGGGTTATTGGTAATGGAATACTGTTCATCTAATCCAGGAAAATCTACAAAATCTGCTTTAAAATATTTATTCTCGATAAAATAAGACCACTTGATAGGCAATACATTCACAACGAGATAATCATTGTTTCTTAACCGAATTTTATTCTTCAGTAGCAAAAAATGCCCATTTGAACTATTAACAAATTGAATATTGGATACAGCATTCAGAAAAGTAGAAGGAACAGTCATTTTATTGGTACTCCAATACAACTCCTCTACCCTCGACTGCGTCAACTGCTTATACACAAACACCCCAGATTTGCCATTTCGAATGGTTTGTTCTATTGCGGCACTTGAAGAATAAAAAATTAAGTTTGATAAACTGGTGGTATCATTGATTAGTTGATCAAAAACTTGCTCTTCATCATGAATACTACGAGCCAAATTCTGTTTAACTTT
>JAGOGG010000120.1 GCA_017996795.1 Sediminibacterium sp.
CCCATATCAAGGCATATTTTAATCCGTCCTCTGCTCCCTTTATTTGTGTGAGTGCAAAAATACCTGCCACCAACAAAATAGTAACCAACAATAAAACCAAAAACCCTTGCGCTGCTTTAATGGTCTTTTCCATAATTTTCATTTTAATATTAATATGATATCAAAATTATAGCATTTCACGGAATTTCCAAATAAATCTGCTTTTAGTACCTTTGCCGCCTGCAACAAGCAGTTTAGACTAAGAAGCAACCGATTATGAAGCAACCAAAGAGATATTTGATTACCGCAGCCCTACCCTATGCCAATGGGTTGAAACATATAGGCCATTTGGCCGGAGCTTACCTTCCTGCAGACATTTATGTGCGTTATTTAAGAGCACAAAAAAGAGATGTAGTTTTTGTTTGCGGAAGCGATGAACACGGAACGGCAATTCCTATTCAAGCAACCAAAGAGGGAACCACCGCGCAAGCCATTATTGATAAATACCACCCAATCATCGAGCAGAATTTTAATGACTTAGGAATATCTTTTGATATTTATCATAGAACCAGCTCTCCTATACATCATGAAACTGCCAGTGAATTTTTTACTGCATTAAATAATAAAGGCGACTTAATTACCAAAGAGTCAGAACAATATTATGATGAGCAAGCACAAAGTTTTTTAGCAGATCGTTATATTAAAGGAACCTGCCCCAACTGTGGTTTTCAGGCCGCATATGGAGATCAGTGCGAAAGCTGTGGAAAGAGTTTAAGCCCAGATGAATTGATTAACCCGGTGAGCACTTTAAGTGGAAATACCCCGGTTAAAAAATTAACCAAACATTGGTACCTCCCTTTAGACAGACACGAAGATTTTTTACGCAAGTGGATTATAGAAGAGCATGGCAATGATTGGCGTTCTACAGTAGTAGGACAATGCAAGAGTTGGATTGATGGAGGCTTGCAACCCAGAGCCGTTACCCGCGACTTAGATTGGGGTGTTGCTTTACCCAATGACGTAGAAGGCGGTAAAGGGAAAGTACTGTATGTATGGTTTGATGCGCCCATTGGTTATATCAGTGCTACCAAACAATGGGCATTGAATACGGGAAAAGATTGGAAACCATATTGGGAAGACCAAGACACGAAGCTGATTCATTTTATAGGTAAAGACAATATTGTTTTCCATTGCATCATTTTTCCGGTGATGTTGCAATTGCATGGAAATATATTACCCACCAATGTTCCTGCCAACGAATTCATGAATTTGGAAGGAGACAAAATGAGTACCAGTAGAAACTGGAAACTCGAAATGGAAGATTACATCAACGATTTCATCAAGCCAGAAAATGGGGGATCACAACTGGCCGATACCTTGAGGTATTACTTAACTGCAATTGCACCCGAAAGCAAAGACAGTGAATTTACTTGGAAAGGATTTCAGGATGCCAACAACAGTGAGTTGGTAAGCATATTCGGCAACTTCATCAATCGTGCATTGGTATTGATGCACAAACTATGCAATGGGAAAGTGCCGCCATTGCACAATGATTTATTAGACGAATTAGATCATGCAACCATTGAAGCCATCCAACAAAGCAAGCAAAAAGTTGAGCAATTATTAGAAGACTATAAATTCAGAGATGCCCAATTTGAAGTGATAAATTTGGCTAGAATAGGGAATCAATACATGCAGAAAAAAGAACCTTGGATTCTAGCTAAGCAATTGGCAGAAAACCCAGCTGCGCAACAATTGATTAACAACTGTTTGCATATCTGTTTACAGTTAACGGCCAACCTAGCCATACTGTCTAATCCTTTCTTGCCCTTTACTGCAAAGAAAATTTGCTACTTATTAAAAGTAGTAGACAAGATATTGTATTGGGAAAATGCTGGCAGTATGAAATTATTGAGCGTAGGATACAGTTTGCGTGCCCCTGAATTATTATTCAGAAAAATAGAAGACGAAGAAATCACTAAACAAATAGAAAAATTAAAAGCAGCTGCTGTGAATAAAGAACCTATCGTTCAAACAACCCTTTCGAATAATCAAAATGATAGCGCCATGTCGGCATCACCCAATGCTGAAGGGTCTGTTGCTGTTGCCAGCTCAGTTAAACCCGAAATCGTATTTGATGATTTTGCTAAAATAGATTTGAAAGTAGGAACTATTGTGGCAGCAGAAAAAGTAGAGAAAGCCGATAAGCTATTAAAATTACAAGTAGACCTTGGTTTTGAAACCCGCACCATTGTTTCAGGTATTGCCATGCATTTTGCACCAGCAGATATTGTAGGTAAGCAAGTAACTGTTGTTTGCAACTTAGCACCTCGGAAAATGCGCGGCATCGAGAGCAATGGTATGATTTTAATGGCGGAGGATGCCAATGGCAAACTGCATTTTATAAATCCAGAAGACCAAATTAATCCTGGAAGTGGTGTGAGTTAACAGCTATTGTCTGTATTTACGATAAAGGAACCAAATAGTCAAACCCACCAATATCATTGACCATGATTTAATGATGGTTAGGAACAGCCATTCCACCAATAACCATCCATCAATAAATGCTGCCCGCAATTGGTTACCAAATCCTGGATGATATTCCATAGCGTGATTCTCATTGGGTATGACAGTTTGCTTAACCAAAGATCTTTGCGAGAAAGACAATCTGATATCACTGTATTTCATTCGGTCATTCAAAGACAAATTATCTACCTTGGCACGATCAGCTTCTTCTTGTTGATAGGCATTGCTTAGGTTGGATTCTTTTTGTTTCTTTTTTGAACCTGACACTGCTCTACGAATAGTCATATTGTTGCTTAGCACTTGAAATGAAACATCATCTAATTCAATGGTTTGATCATCAAGAAAGTTAGCAAGTGGTAATATCTTGGAGAGTACGGTATCAAACTGGGTAGTTGGTACGCGTATTGTAAGGAGATTTTGCACCGTATATTGTACTGATTCTAAAGCAGAATCTCTACTCAATTCCGTTACAGCTCTTTGGTTAATTTGGCTATTCATTTTGCTATAAACAATGAATCCAGCCGCTTCTCGAACAATCTTTTGTATTGCCGTTGTGGCTGTTTGCACATTGTCTACTTTGAAGGTCAGTGCTGAGGTACGAACAAACTTTCGGTTTACAAAATCTCCATCAGACAAGGCTGCAATTTGATTTTCTACGGAATCAGAAACGGCCATATCTCCAGCATTACCAGCGCTTCCATTTTCATCTACTTGATTATTAGAACCCTGATTGCAGGCAACTAAAAAAAATAACATCAATGAAAAAATAATTCTACTATTCATAACTAGAATAATATTGAATGAATACTTCCCCTTTCTGGTCAATTACAGCCGGTTTACCATCCAACTCCACAGTGGTATATCCGTTGTAAAACAAACCAGCTTTGTTATATTTTATTGGTATCACTACTTTCCCAGTTGTATCAATATACCCCCATTTACCATTCTTCTTTACTTTTGCTAATCCTTCCTGGAATGAATATCCGTCTTCATAATACAATGGAATCCGCTCATTTCCTTTTAAATCGACGTATCCAAAACGAAGTATCTTATTAGTCAACACAGATCCAGTATCTTCATACCGTTTATATACTAGAGTCAATCCGTCGTGAGAACTACTACACTCATCATATCGCCCATATGGAACTACTATATTACCAGCAGTATCAGCAAGCGCCATATCACTTCCTCCTGATTGCTTCCACTTATTCAACATAATTAATCCTCCAGTGTACAAAATGCCATCACAATCATAGGTATGTAAAATTTTTCCAGTTGAATCGTAGATTCCCCATTGTTCATTTTCTTTTGCAAACATTTTTTTATCTGATGTGAATGCTTCAATTTCATCAAAACGAGGGGCAACCAACCATTTCCCATTCCTATCAGCAATACCAGATTTATAGTCTTTTGTAAGTAAGAATCGATTGAAATGAAGAGAATAAATGAACTCATATTTCAAAGGGAAAACCAATTTAAAGTTTGTATCAAGTAAACCTCTATTTCCTTTTTTATCCGTTACAAATGAATATCCAAATTCATCAAAAGGATCAATGTATAAAAGTCCGTTCTCCCAGGCATTAAAAACAATCTTTCCAGATAAATTCACAAATGAACGCCGTTCCTCTGGATGCTTATGAGTAAGTACCGCCAATCCTTTACTAAACGGACTTAAAGCCCTTGCATAATTAAATTCAAGGATAAATTTACCAGAGCTATCAATAGCACCCACTGAACTATCTGTTTCAAAACAAGCTAATCCTTCAGAAAATTCATAAAGCATTTTAAATTGATGACGATCTTGCAACAAAAGTCTTTTGGCTTCAAATATTTTGTTTGATTCAACCTTATACACTTTGGATTCTATCTTCTGCCGCTCACTACAAGAAAAATAGGCAATCAATAAAACAGGTAGAAATATTAAGGTTAATTTTTTAGGCATCATGCTAATTCTTCACCCGAAAGTAATTTTCTCAACTATAGATTAAATACCGTTGAGACGGTATTTGTTATTTTAGAAAATAGGGGAATTTCATGGTATGATAACAAGAACACTAATTTTTTGTGGCCTACTATTATCTGCAGTTTCAATAACAGCACAGAAAAAGACTCGCATACAATCTATTGTAAAAAAAGACACCCACAATAAGTTAAGCTTTGCTTGTAATTTTTTTGGGAGTAGTGCCAATTATGAGCCAGTTCCGGCTTCAGAAGTATCAGATGAAAATGCCGAAAAATGGATGAATGAATTGGTTGCTCGTATAACCAGTGTAGTAGGTCTGCGCAATCGATTCCGATTGGTTGCATTACAAAACTTTAATAACTGCGCTGCTGTTTGTTTCAACAATGAAACTGGGCAGGAAAGATTCATTCAATTTGACCGACAGTTTCTTGAAAACTTTCAAAAGCGCACCAATAATAAATGGTTTGTAACAGGCGTATTGGCTCATGAACTTGGTCATCACTTTAATGGGCATTCACTGGATGGAATTGGGAGTAGACCCGATAAAGAAATTGAAGCTGACGAATTTGCTGGATTCATTTTACAAAAGCTGGGAGCAAAAGAAAATGAAGCTGAATCAATATTTAGTTTTTTAAACGAGACAGATGGTCCACCTACCCATCCCATTAAATCAAAAAGATATGCTGCAGTTTCAAGGGGATGGAATAGCGCTGCTGGTAATAGTATCTGGGTGTCCTTACTATTAGAAAATGATGCTGATAAAAAAGAGATTGCATATGAAGCACTAATGGCAGCAAGAAATACGAATAATACAACTCAAAAACTTGAACTCATCAACAAAGCCTTAAATAAAGTACCTGCCTATGCAGAAGCAATTAGTGAAAAGGGACTGGTTTACTTACAGGAAAATCAATACCAATTAGCATCCCAATATTGCGAAGAAGCCCTCTTGTTAGAACCCTATATAGGTATACTCAGATTAAATTTTTCAAAAGTATTGATGGCGCAAAAAAATTATGATACTGCATTAAGTTTTGTTCAAGATGCAATTTACCTAAGACCAGTATTTCCTGAAGCATATCATCAACGTGCGCAAATTTTCCTTAATAAGAGAAATTATGTGCAAGCAGGAAATGATTGTAGCTTAGCCCTTTTAATGAATCCAGACAATACTGAAACTAAGGCTGATATTCTTATTACTAAAGGAATTGCCCACTACGAACTAAAGCAAGAAGAAATTGCATCTGCTTGCTTTAGTGAGGCAAAAAAACTAGATCCTTACAACAAAAGGATAGAAAAATATCTTTCAATAAATAAATAAGAAAATCTTTAAGCTTTATCAAAACTCAAACACTCTTTCAATTCTTTTTCTGTGTACGCTAATTTGTATTGCTTTAATACCTCATCTGGCACACCATTCCATTGATTGGGCGCATTACCTATATAGCCTAAATCTTTGATACCAATTTCAGTGGTGTAGAAACCAGTGGTTACTAAATCGCGCATTAGGTTAAAAAAGGAAACACCTTGTGCCAATTCCTTTGCTGCTTTTTCTGGATAAGCAATCGAGTCTACCACTGTAATTTGTTGTGCTGCACTCAAGTTTACAAATGCTTTTTCGTAGAGTTTATAACAATGTAAGTCTAACCAACGCAATCCACCACGTAAAGGGGTTTGATGAGAGGGCATGTCTTTTACAATGAACTCTATAAATTCTGGAACCTTGGCATCACTGGCACTTCCACTTACTTCGTCTTTGGGCATAATAATATCGCCCAATACGGTAATGGTAGCCATTTCATGCTCATTAAAGAATTTCGGTTCCTTCTCCATTTTGGCCAAATAGGCTTTCTCTTCTAGCATGCGATCATCTAATGATGCATCGGCAGAAGCAGCAATATTTTTTTTATCGGCACTGGTGCAGGCTTCTACCAAAACACCGGCACCTACGGTGCCAATCATGCGTGCCTTAATCGATTTTCTCCTGTCCATCTTATAAGT
>JAGOGG010000121.1 GCA_017996795.1 Sediminibacterium sp.
GACAACGATTTTTTAAATCTTGAACAAAATAGAATTCTTTTGTATACATAAATCTTTTGTGGAAATCATGTTAGCCGCCTTCAAGGTTATTCACATTCTAACTCGCTGATTTTTTGAAGGTTATTTAGGGTTTACTCAACCAAAGCTGTAATAATCTGTTTAATTTGTGAAACTTATGGCAACGAGTAAAAAGTCGGCAAAAGCAATCATTGACAATGATATATTGGTGCATGGAGCCAGAACACATAATTTAAAAAATGTTACGGTTTCATTTCCTCGAAACAAGCTCATTGTGGTAACCGGTGTGTCTGGTAGTGGAAAATCCTCTTTAACGATTGATACTTTGTTTGCAGAAGGACAAAGGCGTTATGCAGAAAGTTTGAGTGCCTATGCCAGACAATTCATGTCTAGGATGGTAAAGCCAGATGTGGATTATATAAAGGGATTATGCCCTGCTATTGCCATTGAACAGAAAGTGATTACTCGAACACCCAGGAGCACGGTGGGTAGTATGACAGAAATTTATGATTATCTCCGACTGTTATTTGCTCGTATAGGCAAAACTATTTCGCCCATTAGTGGTAAGGAAGTCAAAAAGGATGAAGTAGCAGATGTCATGAATGCCATTGCCAGTTTATCGGAAGGCACCAAATTAGTACTACTGGTTGCATTTAAGCAACATGCAAATAGAGCAATAAGAGAAGAGTTGGGTATACTCATGCAGAAGGGATTTTCAAGAATGTATTTGATGAAGAAAGATGCTGCCGGACTTCCTGAAAGAATTGAAGATCTATTGGCATTAACAGATACTGCATTAGCAAAAGCATGGAAAACCAATTCCTCCAATTATTATGTACTGATAGATCGAATGGTGGTTAAAACATTTGAAGAGGATGACTTGCATCGATTGGCCGATTCTATTGGCACAGCTTTTTTTGAAGGACATGGAGAAATGTTTATTGAAGTCAACAGCAATCAGGTATTGCATTTTAGCAATAAGTTTGAGGCAGATGGAATGCAGTTTGAAGAGCCTTCTCCCAATTTATTTTCCTTTAATAATCCCTACGGAGCTTGTACGGTTTGTGAGGGCTTTGGACAGGTTCTAGGAATTGATAAAGACTTGGTAATTCCCGACAAGCGTTTGTCTTTATTCGAGAATGCAATAGCGCCTTGGAAAGGAGAAAAATTAAGTTGGTGGAAAGATCAATTCATTAAAGGGGCCAGTAAATCGGGTTTCCCTATTCATAAACCAATCATGGATTTAACGAGGGAGCAGTACCAACAATTATGGTCGGGTATTGGAACTGCTTTAGGTATTGATGATTTTTTTAAAGAAGTAGAACAGAATCTTTATAAAGTGCAGTACCGAGTATTGTTAAGTAGGTACAGAGGTAGAACCAGTTGTAATGCTTGTGAAGGGTATCGATTAAGAAATGAAGCCTTGTATGTGAAAGTTCATGGGAAGCATATTGGGGAACTTTGCAATATGCAAGTAAGCCACTTGAAAGATTGGTTTGATGCAATCAAATGGTCGGAGCAGGAACAAGCAATTGGGAAAAGAATTTTACTAGAAGTACACCAACGAATTAAAACCTTATTAGATGTTGGATTGGGGTACTTAACATTGGAAAGATTGGCCAACACCCTGAGTGGTGGAGAGAGCCAACGTATTCAGTTAACCAGAAACCTGGGAAGTAACCTAACCAACTCATTGTATATTTTAGATGAGCCTTCAATTGGATTGCATTCGAGAGACACCCAGCGACTCATTGGTGTTTTAAAATCATTGCGAGATTTAGGTAATACCGTAGTGGTAGTGGAGCACGACGAAATGATGATGCGAGAGGCAGATCATATTATCGACATGGGTCCTTTGGCTTCACACTTAGGCGGAGAAGTAGTAGCAGCTGGCAACTACGATCAAATAATCAAAGATAAAAAAAGTCTTACGGGTAAATACTTAACAGGAGAGTATACCATTACGCCGCCAGCTAAACTTAGGAAATGGAATAGTTTTATTCAAGTTGAAGGAGCAAGACAACATAATTTAAAAGACATTACGGTTCAATTTCCTTTGCATTGTTTTTGTGTAGTTGCTGGAGTAAGCGGAAGTGGAAAAACGACTTTGGTAAAGCAAATACTTTATCCGGGTTTACAAAAATTAAAAGGAGAAGCTGCAGATAAAGTGGGCTTGCACAAAGCCATTACCGGAGATACAGAATCCATCTCGCAAATTGAAATGATTGACCAACAACCCATTGGTAAGTCTTCAAGAAGTAATCCGATTACTTATATTAAAGCCTATGACGCCATAAGAGATTTATACGCTAAACAGGGTTTAGCTAAAATGCGCGGATTTCAGCCTAAACATTTTTCTTTTAATGTAGATGGTGGAAGATGTGATACTTGTAAGGGCGAGGGAGAAACCATTGTTGAAATGCAATTCTTAGCAGATGTGCATCTCACTTGTGAATCATGTGGTGGAAAAAGATTTAAAGAAGAAGTATTGGAAGTGAAATACAACAATGCTTCTATACATGATTTATTAGAAATGAGTGTGGATGAGGCTTTTGAATTTTTTAAAGAAGAAAAACAAATTCAAAAAGCCATCAAAACCTTACAGGATGTGGGCTTGGGCTATATCAAGTTAGGGCAAAGCAGTAATACCTTAAGTGGGGGTGAAGCACAGCGAGTAAAGTTGGCGAGTTTCTTAGGTAAAGGAAAAGGTATTGGACATGTACTCTTCATTTTTGATGAACCCACTACCGGTTTGCATTTTCATGATATACAAAAATTACTGAATTCTTTTAATGCATTGATTGAACAAGGGCATTCATTGATTGTGATTGAACACAATACCGACGTGTTAAAGTCGGCGGATTGGTTGATTGAATTAGGTCCAGAAGCGGGTAATGCTGGAGGAGAATTGGTGTATGCAGGTGTTCCTTCTGAATTAAAAAAGAATAAAAAAAGTATCACTGCGCCATTTATTTGAACAAATGCGCTTTATATTTAAATGTAAATAATCATTGAACCAGTAATCCCCCTAAGTGATTAAACTTCTATTAGCTTGCCCATTATTCTTGACTTCCTTTTTGTCTACAGCGTTGGCTCAGAACCAAGCTAAACTGGATAGTCTAATCAAAATTTCTAACGAATACCCCAAAAATGATTCGCTTAAAATGCGAATGTTAATCAGGGTTTATGGAGAGCTGGTCTACAATAAACGGCCCCTTGCCGAATTAAAAAAATATGCCGATTCTGCAAAAGCAATTGCGGTACAATTGCCCAATAGAGACAATATAAGAAAGTTCTATTTTAGGCTGGGGGTAGTTCATCACGGTAAGGGTGAATTTGCAGAAGCACTTGAAATATATAAAGAAGGGGTTGCATTGGTGTCAAAAGAAGGGGACAAGGATTTGGAAGCTGGATTTTATATGAGCATGAGTGATATCTATAACAAGATCACCGATTATGCCAGTGCTATTGATGTTTGTGAAAAAGCTATTCAATTGTTTGGTGAATTAAATGATAAAGGTGGACAAGCCAGCATTTATAATAATTTGAGTGGCACGTATATCCAGTTAAAAGATTATACCACTGCATATAAGTATGCTACTAAAGCATTGCCCATGTTTGAAGGGGAAGGCCCAATGTCTAGGGGAGTGGGGAGTATCAAATTGGTCATTGCCAATATTTTGCTGAATGCGGATGAAACCTCTTTGCGCAAAATAGGGGCAATCGGAAAAAATAGGTACCTGCGAGTGATCAAATTAATGAAAGAGTCTATCCCTATTGCGGAGTTTGATAAAGATTTAGGGTTGAAATCGGAAATGTTGATTGCCATGGGGGTTTCGTTTGAAAAATTGAATCAAATGGCAGATGCTACAAGGGCTTATGAGTTGTCGCTTGCTGTTGCTTTGGCAGGCCCAGATTTAAATGTATTAGCAGCCACTTATAGTACTGTTGGTCGTTTTTTTCATCGCCAACAAAACAATCGGAAAGGGGTGAATTACTTGCATCGGGCATTGGATATGTCTACCCAATTTGGTTTATTAGAAGTGGAAAGAGAAGCTGCGGAAAGTTTGAGCAGTTTTTATGAACGCCAAAAGCAAATGGATAGTGCTTTTTACTACTATAAAAGATTTTCAAAAGTTGAGAATCAAATTTTTAATAAGGAAAAAGAAAATGAGTTTACTCGTAAAAAACTAAAGCTCGATTTTAGTATTAAAGAGAAAGAATATGCAGTAGAACAGGAAAAAATCAACCAGCAATTGGCTGAAAAAAAATTGGAAATTAGTTTTAAAAATAAGATTGAGTGGTTAATGGGAATATTAACCATCGTGGTGATTACTGCAGCATGGTTTTTTTACAAGAGTAAAAAGAAAACACAGGAATTAAATGCAACAATAGAAGCGCAACGTCAATCACTTTCTGAATTGGTTCAAGTTAAAGACAAAATCTTCAGTATACTTACGCATGATATGCGTAGCCCAGTGAATAGCCTGATTTCTTTTGTATACTTATTAGAAAATGATGAAATCAATAAAGATCAACTGGCCCAATATGCAAAAGAGTTGGGCAATACACTTAGGGGTACTTCCGCATTGATGGAGAATCTATTAAACTGGGCGGGAACACAATTACAAGGTTTTGATACCCATATTGAACCTATTGCCCTTCATGCGGTAGTACAAGATGTATTGACTTCTTTTAGTGCAACATTGAAACAAAAAAATATCCAAATAGAGAACTCCATCAATGAAAATGATGGGGTATTGGCAGATAAAAATTTACTGGCATTGGTGATTCGAAATTTAATTAGCAATGCGCTGAAGTTTAGTTATGCTGGTAAAACCATTTGGTTAAGCATGAAGCAGCATGAGAACGAATTGACTATTTGTATTGCAGATGAAGGAATGGGAATGTCCGCTGAAGCAATGGAACAAATTAATCAAGATACAAGCAGTACCATGACCAGTACCTATGGTACCAATAAAGAAAAAGGAACTGGATTAGGTTTAATGCTTTGCAAAAGCTTTCTTTCAATGATGTCCGGCACACTTTCAGCTACCACTAATCGGCCACAGGGTACTATCATGATGATTCATTTGCCTAAACCTACCAATCAATAAGGCGTCTGCTTAAAAATTAGAATCGCTTTAACAGCAATTTATCAATTACTGTATCATTCAATAATTGCTTATAGGCATTGCTTAATGGAATAGAAACCTTATTGCTCAGGATGATTTCATTTGCCATTACTTGAAAAATATGTTCCGTATTAATTAGATACTGTTTGTGTACCCTAATAAATTTTTTTGATTGTAGTTGCATTTCTGCATTTTTTAATCCTACCAACATCACCAATGTTTTTTGATCTTGGGTATAAATTTTAGAAAAGTCTCCCATGCTTTCAATGTATAAAACATCATTGGTATTGACCCTGGTGATTCCTTTATTGTCTTTAATAAAAAAATAGTCTTCTGTACTTTCATTTTGAATAGTAGCAGTAGAATGAGAAGCGTTTTTTTTCAATTCAATGTATTCAATTGATTTGTTAACAGCTTTTACAAATCGATCAAATGAAATAGGTTTAACCGCAAAATCGATGATATCTAAATTGTATCCTTCTGCTGCATATTCAGGGAAAGAAGAAATGAATACAAATACAGGCGGGTTCTTTAAAGTTTTAACCAATTCTATTCCGGTTAGGTCGGGCATATCTACATCAGAAAAAACAATGTCGATAGATTCTTCCTTTAAAACAGACAATACTTCAAGCCCAGTTTTACATTCGGCAACCAAATTTAAAGAGGGTATTTTTTTGATATAGGAAGTTAAAAGGGCTCTTTCTACCAAGTGGTCGTCTGCTATAATGCATTGATACATAATACGGTATTACTTTACGAATGTATTGTTTTTGCTTTGTTTTAACCGCATTTGTCTACTAAAATACATCGGTTATCTACTAATTCCTGTTCTTGGTCTACTTTCAATCTTTCATGCTGCTGCTTAGGGCTAATTTTATTCTAGTTTAATTCAGTAATTGAATTAAATCACAAAGCGCAGTAACTGAGGGGATACTGCGCTTCTTTTATTTTTAGGTGGTACCTATCTTAATCTATCTGCTTTTTTAACCAATTGCTCGTCTTTATATATCCCAATTGCAGAAAGTATGAGCAACACGGGGATTGACAAACTAACTAAAGCAGTCAAATCGGTATTCGACTCAGTAAAAGTTTTACTGGCATTGAAGTACAATACAATATTCAATAGTGCAACCACCAGTAATGATATATTGATCAACAGTTGCCTTTTTCGGTCTTTGTACATAAAAATACATACCAATGTGGCTACGCAAATGGCAATGGTTAAAATGGCGTTTAAACTGCCTTGAGCAGCTGTATATTCAATCCATTCTTTAA
>JAGOGG010000122.1 GCA_017996795.1 Sediminibacterium sp.
CTTTGTTGTTGTTGATTTGGATTGCGATTATGGGTTTGTTTTTGAGTATGTTGATATTTGGAACAGATGATCTTTTTTTAATGAAAAGCAGTTATGTGGTGATTGTAAAAGAGTCGGATGTTTTTTGGCGTTATGCTGGGGCATTTTGCTTTGCTGCATTGGCGATGGTTACGGTGGCCGCTTTGGGTTTCTTTTTATCTTTTTTTGCAGAAAATTCTATTGGACCCATTGTTGCAACCATGAGCGTTATTATTGTATGTACTATTTTAAGTACCATGAATATTCCATTGTTTAATTTGATTAAACCTTATTTATTCACTACACATATGATTACCTGGAAAGAGTTTTTTGACTTTAAAGTGAACGATGCCAACGAAGCAATTATCGGAAGTATTCAGTATCCGGATAAAATCATACGATCTGCCACTGTATTAGCAATTCATATTGTTTTGTTTGTAGGAAGCGCTGTTTGGTTATTTAGAAAAAAAGATATACTCAGTTAATCAAGTATTATGAAGATGAGATTGAATAAAAAATTATTGGTGCTTTTTACACTGTTTTCTATTTCGACTACACTTCAAGCGCAAGACATGAATGCGTTGGTGATGAAAGTAAAAACCAAATTAGAAAAAGTAAAAGATTATACCGCTGATGGCAAAATGAAAACCGATGTAGCATTTATTAAAGCCCCCATTGGTAGAGTGAAAGTATATTTCAAAAGTCCTGATAAATTTAAACTCCAACGTGATGGAGGGATTTCTGTGTTACCTAAAGGTGGAGTGAGCATTAATATAGGTAGTATGATTATTCAAACTGGATTTGTGGCCATTGATGCAGGAATGAGTACAGTAGGAGGTACTGCTGTTAGAGTGGTAAAACTTTTACCAGACGCCGATGCAGGCGAAATTATTTTATCTACTTTGTATATTGATGAAACCAATTTATTGATACGCAAATCGGTTACTACAACCCGAGAGAATGGAACATACGAAATGGAATTGCAGTATGGTAAATACGCATCCTATGGTTTGCCTGATAAAGTGTTGTTTAGTTTCAACGCGAAAGACTATAAGCTACCTAAAGGAATTACATTAGAATTTGATGATACCGATAAAGCCGTTAAAGACAAAATGAAAGGTAAAAAGGGTAGGGTTGAAATAAACTATACGGCCTACACCATTAACACTGGTTTAAGCGATGCCATTTTTAAATAGTTAGTATAATTCAACTGACCAGGTTCTAGCTGTATTTTGTCCGGGTGTTAATAGTATCATGCCTTCTTTTTCTCTTAACTCTCCCGTAGCAAGAACAGAGTCGGCAATACCACACCATGGTTCTATGCATACAAATGGGGCGTCTTTCGCACTCCAAATTCCCATGTATGGGAATTCAGCCCAAGAAAATATAAACCCATGTTTAGATTGATCATTGCTTAAGCGTATAGAAGAAGACTCCAAATGCTTAAATACTAAGGCATCTCCATAAAATAATTCCTTGCTTAAATTGATTCTATTGTTGCTATGGAAAAATGGAATAGGGTTTTCATCAATTAGCCCTTCTGCTGTTATAGGCCATTTCCCTGCTGTTTCAGGATGACTGAATTCTAAATAATATTGGCTAAAATCGAATTCATCTTCTAAGGGAACTTTAAATGCGGGATGTGCGCCTACTGAAAAATAAAGCGGCTTAACATCTATATTGACTATTTGATAAGTGCAACTGAGTTTGTTTTTATGTATCTCATATACTATCGTGAACCTAAATAGAAATGGATATTGAGCCAAAGTTTCTGCGTCTGCGTCTAAGGTTAAACTAACACGGGTACTGCTAGACTCTGTAAGCTTGAATTGTTTGTCTCTTGCAAAACCATGTCTACTCAATTGAAAGCTTTCGTTATTATGAGCGAATTGATTATTTTTTAACGTTCCTACGATTGGAAATAAAACCGGACTTTTTTTACCCCAAAAAGCAGGGTCGCCATCCCATAAGTACTCTAATTGAGTCTCCTTATTGTAAATGTTTTGAAGTTCTGCACCCTTTTCTGAAATGGCAATTTTGAGTTCGGTGTTTTCTAAATATATCATAGTATTATCCTTCGTTTTCTTCAATTCTTTCGTCAACGGCATTGGCCAACATTCTTGCACTGATTTTACGCAAAGGGTTACGATTTCTTTCTGCATAGCCCATGCGTCTATTTATAATATCAATGCATTCAAAAGTAGCTGCAATAAAAGATGCATGGTCTGCTTTTCCTTTACCTGCTATATCAAAAGCAGTTCCGTGATCGGGGCTGGTTCTTACTGCTGGAAGTCCTGCGGTATAATTGACACCTTCACCAAAAGCCAATGATTTAAATGGAATTAATCCTTGATCATGGTACATGGCTAATACGGCATCAAATTTTTCATGGGTGCCTCTTGCAAAAAAAGCATCTGCAGGATAAGGCCCAAAAATCAACATTTTATTTTTGGCTTCTTTGATTGCTGGTTTGATGATTTCTATTTCTTCTTTACCAATCAAGCCTTCATCTCCGGCATGCGGATTTAAGGCCAAGACAGCAATTTTGGGTTTGTCTATGCCAAAATCTTTTTGGAGTGATTGGTGAATGATTTGCAATTTGCTGATAATATTTTCTTTAGTAATATGCTTTGCTACTTCTTCAACAGTTACATGTTCTGTAACTAATCCTACTCGCATATTTTCAGCCACCATTAACATAACCACATCATTTACTCCGAAATAAGCCTTTAAATAAGGAGTATGTCCACTATACTGAAAGCTTTCTGATTGAATGTTTTTCTTGTGTATAGGAGCAGTTACCAATCCATGAATATGGCCTTCTTTTAGCGCCTTAGTAGCTTCTTCTAAAGACTTTAATGCATACTGCCCACCCGTATTATTCAACTCACCTGGGGTAATCACTACTTCTTCCTCCCATACATTGAAAATATTCACCTGTTTGGGGTTAATGCGCGTGAAATTATTGATATTGGTACAATTAAAATTAGAATCTGGTATTGCTTTTCTATAAAAGTTCAAGCTTTTATTACTCGCAAACACAATGGGAGTGCAGAAATCGAGTATTCTTTGATCCATTAAAGTTTTGATAATTAATTCAAGCCCTATACCATTTAAATCTCCGCAGGTAAAGCCAATCACTGGTTTTTGTAATTCATTACTCATGAGCCATTTTTTAGGGTGCTAAAATACTACTTTTGCAGTCATGCAATATACGCTCAAAAAGTCGCTGGGGCAGCATTTCCTCACCAATGAAGCCATCTGTAAGCAAATAGTTACTGCGCTGCAAGAAGACAGTATACATCAAGTGCTTGAAGTAGGTCCAGGTGCTGGAGCATTGACCAAGCATTTGTTAAAATTACCCATTCAGCATTTTAAAGCGGTTGAATTAGACCGTGAAAAAGTAGCGTACCTTAAATTGAATTATCCTTCTATAGTAGATATGATCATTGAAGGAAGTATTTTGGACATTCCAATTCCCTTTCAAGACCAGTTTACTTTATTAGGAAATTTCCCTTATAATATTTCTACGCAAATTGTTTTTAGGGTACTTGAATGGAAAGAACAGATACCCGTGATGATTGGGATGTTTCAAAAAGAAGTAGCAGAAAGAATTGTTTCAAAGCCCCATACCAAAGTGTATGGTATTTTAAGTGTATTGGTTCAAGCATTTTATGAGGTTGAATATTTGTTTGATGTGCCCCCGGAAAGTTTTAATCCTCCTCCTAAAGTGATGAGTGGAGTTATTCGATTAAGAAGAAAAGCAGAACCGGTAGCTGTTAGGTCTGAGAAAGCATTTTTTACTTTAGTTAAAGCAGCATTTGGCCAACGTAGAAAAATGTTGCGTAATCCAATGAAACCATTTTTTGATGCCGCTGTTTTGCAAGAAGAAGTATTTACAAAACGGGCTGAACAGCTTACGGTAGAAGAGTTTGCCGCCCTTACATTTAAAATGGGATAAAGTAATTAATATGAAAGTAATTGTTACTGCAAAAGTTCATCCATATTTAATTGATACCTTAAAGGCGAAACAGTTTTATGTTATTTATCAACCTGCCATTACTTACGAGGAATTAAAGTATTTAATTACAGATGCGGTTGGGTTGATTGTAACCACTCGATTAAAAATAGATCGCGAAATAATTGATGCAGCCCCCAATTTGAAATGGATTGGAAGGCTGGGTAGTGGGATGGAATTGATTGATGTTGCTTATGCAGAAAGCAAAGGGATTCAATGCGAAAGTAGTCCTGAGGGTAATCGAAACGCAGTAGCAGAGCATTCGCTGGGCTTATTACTCACTTTGATGAATCGAATCAATAGTAGTTATGCGGAAATAAAAAAAGGACTTTGGTTACGAGATGAAAATCGAGCAGATGAACTGTCAGGTAAAACCGTTGGCATTATTGGCTATGGTAATACAGGATTTGCTTTTGCTCGCTTGTTACAACCTTTTAATGTAAGGGTGCTTGCAGTTGATAAATATAAAATTGGATTTGGCCAAGGATATGTAGAAGAATCAACTATCGAAGCAGTAGCGGCAGAAGCAGAAATCATCAGCCTTCATCTCCCCCTAACCCCTGAAACTTTTCATTATGCAGGGGATGATTTTTTTAATCGTCTGCAGCGTCAACCCTATTTTATATCTACCTGTAGAGGTAAAGTCACCAATACAACAGCCCTAATTACCGCATTAGAATCAAAAAAAATAAGGGCAGCAGGTTTAGATGTATTAGAAAATGAACAATTGAACAGTTATTCCGAAGAGGAGCAAGCTCAACTATTACATTTGATGGAATTTTCTAATGTGGTAATTACCCCACATATAGCTGGTTATAGCCATGAAGCCTATTTTAAAATGGCTCAAGTAATCTGCCAAAAATTGGGTTTCTTGTAAGATATCAATGAATACCCTTACCTTTGTATTTATGCAACGCCGCAGTTAAATGTGGCGTTGTATTTTTTTTTACCATTCTTAAAGCCGGTACTATGAGTGAAACCAACATGTATGTTACGAAAGAGACTTTCGATAAGATGCGCGAGGAATTGCAGAAAATGAAATCTGTTGACCGTCCTGCCGCTTCTAAAGCTATTGCTGAAGCAAGAGAGAAAGGTGATTTAAAAGAAAATGCCGAGTACGATGCTGCCAAAGAAGCACAAGGAATGTTAGAGGCAAAAATTAAGCAATTGGAAGGAGCTATCGCCAATGCCAAAATTGTAGATACCAGTACCATCGATACAAGTAAAGTAACCATTTTAACTAAAGTGACTATTACCAATATGGCCACTAAAAAAACGGTTACTTATCAAATAGTAGGAGAAAAAGAAGCCGACTTAAAGTTGGGAAAAATTTCTGCATCTTCTCCAATTGGTAAGGGGTTGTTAGGAAAGGTAAGAGGAGAAATAGCTGAAGTGCAGGCGCCCAATGGTATAGTGAAGTTTAGAGTAGAAGAAATTACCGTTTAAGCTTTTAACATGACTATTTTTTCGAAAATCATTGCTGGTGAAATACCTTGTTATAAAATTGCAGAGAACGAGCAGTTCTTTGCATTCTTAGACATTTTTCCTTTGGTAAAAGGTCATGTATTGGTGATACCCAAAGTGGAGACAGATCATTTTTTTGACTTATCTCCTGAAATATTATCAGGAATGATGGTGTTTGCACAACCCATTGCTAAAGCTATTGAGAAAGCATTTCCATGCAATCGATGTGGTATAAGTGTGGTGGGATTAGAAGTGCCCCATGCACATATGCACCTTGTTCCAATTAATAGCGCTGATGACTTGAATTTTAATCGTGCAAAGCTGCAATTATCAAAAGAAGAACTTATTCAAGTTCGGGAAGCTATTGTTGCACAAATGAGTTAAACATTGCTGGAATTATTTTCTAATTCTATCTTCATTCTTTGCAATAAAGTCGCCCCATCCTTTTAATGCTTTGCCTTTAATTGCTAGAGGACTATTGCTTTGGTAAAAATGACAAAGTGCAACAGCCAATGCATCGGTAGCATCAAAATAAATGGGCTTTTTCTCAATATTTAAAGTGAGCTGTAGCATTTTCCAAACCTGGTCCTTGTCTGCGTTACCATTGCCTGTAATAGATTGTTTTACTTTTTTAGGGGCATACTCAGTAACCGGAATTTGCGATTGCATAGAAGCTGCAATGGCTACTCCTTGCGCTCTCCCAAGCTTGAGCATACTCTGCACATTTTTCCCAAAAAAAGGGGCTTCAATGGCAAAGCTATTGGGTTTGTACTGTGTAATTAAACCAGTGATGGTTCTATAGATAATTTCTAGCCTAGCATAAATATCTTTTTCTTTGGTAAGCTTCAATGTATCCATCACAATGAGTTCAGGTTTTCCTTTACGAATGCCCAA
>JAGOGG010000123.1 GCA_017996795.1 Sediminibacterium sp.
TGAGCCATTGAATAGTATGCACACCATCTCCAACCACAGATGCAGGGGTTCTTAATGCAGCACAAATGAATTTATAGTTGATCACTAAAATTCTAAAATCGAACCCAGTAATAAATTTTTCTACAATTACCGAGCGTCCATATAGTTTGGCACTTTCAAATGCTTTTTCTGCTTGCTCCCAAGTGGTAATATTGGTGGTATTACCCTTACCATGATTGCCATCAATGGGTTTAATCACCAATGGATAGCCAAATTTTTCAACTGCTTCTTCTAATCCTGCAATGGTTCTAACAACGGTTCCTCTAGGCACAGGTATTTCTGCGGCCCCTAATAAGTTTTTGGTTTCTTCTTTATCACATGCAATATCTACTGCAATATTTCCGGTAGTAGATGCAATGGTTGCTCGAATTCTTTTTTGATTTACGCCATAGCCTAATTGAACCAAACTATGTTTGTTTAATCTTAAATGAGGAATGCCTCTTTTGGCAGCTTCTTCTACTATACACCCTGTAGATGGTCCTAAGCGTGTGTCTTCTCTAATTTCTCTTAACTGTTGTATGTCTGCTGTTAAATCATAAGCAGTGCCTTCCGTTAATGCTTCTGCAATTTTTACTGCAGCTTTTGCTGCATATATACCCGCATCTTCTTCTAAATAACTGATGACTACAAAATATTTACCTGGCTCGCCGGTTCCTCTGGTTCTTCCAAATCCGGTATTCATTCCAGCCAATGTTTGTAATTCTAATGCAATATGTTCAATTACATGGCCCATCCAAGTTCCTTCTGCTACGCGTTTAAAAAATCCGCCCGGTTCGCCTACACTGCAACGATGTGCGTACATACTAGGGAATAAAGCAGCCAGCCGTTCTCCAAATCCTTCAATCGTATTGGTGGGTCTTTGCTCCATTTCTTGCAAATCCAATTTCATTTGAATCAGCTTTGTACGACGAATGCTCCAATAATTGGGCCCTCTTAATATTTTTAATTCCTCTATTTTCATATACCATTATTTGGGGAACATTGAATATATTGAATTTTTGTATAAGCGGGGGGAAATCAAAACGCTTATTTTTGTGGAACGATAATAGTAAAGCATGCAAATTCCAAAAGGTAAATTAATCGCCATCGGTGGCGCAGAAGATAAAGGGTCAGATTTAGAGAAAGGGGCGATTTTTAGAAATAATCTTAATTTTTTTGAATTAGGAATATTAAGAAGGATTGTAGCAGAAGCTGGGGGATCAGACGCGAGTATTGAAGTAGTCACTACGGCTTCTACCATTCCTTACGAAGTGGGCGAAAATTACTTGGATGCCTTTGGTAAAATTGGGTGCACCAATGTTCATATCATTCATGTTCGAAACAGAGAAGACGCGCAAAAGCTGGAATACATTGAAAGAATTCAACAATGTAATTGTGTGATGTTTAGTGGGGGCAATCAATTAAGATTAACGACCATTTTTGGAGGAACCCGTTTTTTAGATATCATACAAGATAGATATAGAAAGGAAAATTTTGTAATAGCGGGAACTTCTGCAGGTGCAATGGCCATGAGTAGTACTATGATTTATGAGGGCAATGCTACCCGTGCGCATTTAAAAGGAGAAGTAAAAATCACGACTGGTTTGGGTTTTATGGATAATGTCATTTTTGATTCTCATTTTGAAAAAAGAGGTCGTTTCGCAAGATTGGCCCAAGCGGTTTCTGCCAACCCATCTTGTATTGGTATTGGATTAGGAGAAGATACGGGCATGTTGATTACCCAAGGCAATAATATGGAAGCAATCGGGAGCGGTCCTGTGATTATAGTGGATGGCCATGATGTTAAACACAGCAACTTGGCAGATATTCCTGAAGGCAATCCATTGAGTATTGAAAATTTACATGTTCATTTTTGTGCAAAAGGAAATGGATTTAAAGTTAAAGAGCGAACTTTTGTAGAATTGATGGGAGAACATACTACACCTGTTATGACAGATATTTATTAGCAAGTTCGCTTTAGTTCAATTAAATTGTACAAAATTACTACCATGAAGAAATGGATGTCACTATCTGTGTTTTTTGCTACCATATTACTAATGAGTTTTACATTGAATAAAAAGAAAAAAGTAATCTTTTTTGGTGATTCTATTACTCAAATGGGAGCAGGTAATGGCGGATATATTCGCTTGATGGAAGACATTATCAAATCGGAAAATAAATCAGATGAATTTGAATTAGTTGGTGCTGGAATTAGTGGGAATAAAGTAACCGATTTGTACTTACGTTTAGAAAAAGATGTATTGAGTAAGCAGCCAGATATTGTTGTGATTTATGTTGGCATTAACGATGTATGGCATAAGCGCTTAGCTGGTACAGGAACGGATTACGTAAAATTTACTGAGTTCTATGACGTGATTGTGAAAAAATTACAAGCCGAAAAAATAAAAGTAATCGTTTGTACTCCTTCTGTTATTGGTGAGCGAAAAGACAATTCAAATGAGCAAGACGGCGAATTAAATATGTATAGTAATTGGTTGCGTAATTATGCCAAAACAAATCAATTGATTTGTGTAGACTTAAGAACAGATTTTCAAAATTACCTAATAGCAAACAACCCTTCCAATGAAGAGAAAGGGTTGTTAACATCAGATCGCGTGCATTTAAACGCAAAAGGAAATTTGTTTGTAGCTCAGACTATTTGGAAAGAACTAAAAACGCTTAAATAACTTTCAATAAAAAATAGTTTTTCTTTCCTTTTTGTACCAAGATATATTTGTTTTGCAGCAAGTCTTGTGTGTTGACTGCTGTTTTCTCTGCAGTCAATTTTTCTTTATTGATGGCTATTCCTCCTGCAGCTAATAATTTTTTCGCTTCTCCTTTACTTGGCGTAATGCCTGCATCTGCCAATAAACTAATGAGATCGTATCCTTCTTCAATTTTGTTGCGTTCAATCTCTGCGGTGGGTACGCCTTCCATTACTTGTAATAATTGTTTTTCGTTCAATGAAGTCAATAATTCAGTAGAAGCATTTCCAAATAAAATGTCGGACGCTTTTACTGCAAACTCATAGTCTTCTTTGCTATGTACAAAGCAAGTAATTTCTTCAGCTAATTTTTTCTGTAATGCTCTTGCATGAGGTGCAGTTGCATGTTCAGTAATTAATTGGTTGATCTGTTCCTTGGGCAATAGTGTGAAAATTTTAATCCATTTGGTGGCATCATCATCACTGGCATTTAGCCAGAATTGATAAAACTGATATGGAGATGTTTTTTCTGGATCTAACCAAACATTTCCTCTTTCTGTTTTTCCGAATTTTCCACCATCTGCTTTAGTTAGCAATGGACAAGTAAATGCGAATGCTTCTCCGCCTGCTTTTCTTCTGATGATTTCTGTGCCAGTTACAATATTTCCCCATTGGTCACTACCGCCCATTTGCAATTTGCAATTTTTGTTTTGGTACAACCAGTAAAAATCATATCCCTGAATCAATTGGTAAGTAAACTCCGTAAAACTCATTCCTGTATTGCCATCAAGCCGCTTACGAACACTGTCTTTACTCATCATGTAATTGACTGTGATATGTTTACCTACATCTCTTATAAAATGTAAAAAACTAAAATCTTTGAACCAATCATAGTTGTTTACCATCTCCGCTTTGTTGGGGGCATCAGATGTAAAGTCTAAAAACTTACTTAGTTGTTTTTTGATACCCGCTAAATTATGTTGAAGCGTTTCTTCACTCAATAAATTTCTTTCTTCACTTTTAAAGCTAGGGTCTCCAATCATGCCTGTTGCACCGCCTACTAGCGCATATGGCTTGTGTCCTGCTTTTTGTAAATGAACCAATAACAAAATAGGAACTAAGCTCCCAATATGTAAACTGTCTGATGTTGGGTCAAAGCCAATATAGCCCGACACCATTTCTTTGTTTAATAATTCCTCTGTACCTGGCATGATGTCTTGGAGCATTCCCCTCCAACGTAATTCCTCAACTAAATTCATTTCTTGCAAATTTGAGTGGCAAATGTACAAAAGTTACCCGCATGGAATCATTGCCTTAATTTTGCTTCGTAAATAGGTACTTATGTTAAAAGTTGGCGACGGCACACGTTCATTGAATTTTTTTATTGATACGATTTTGTTGACCATTTTAGCAATGCTACTTTTTCGGTGGTATAATTTTTATGTAGTTTATTGGCGCTATACGCCTTTGCATTTTGGTTGGTTCTTTTTTCCTACTATGTTTGGGTATTACAGTTTTTTCGAATTGATTTTTGCTAAAACACCGGGCAAATGGTTTACCCATTCAAGGGTAGTTGCAAAAAACGGTAAGAAAGCCGCTTGGTTCATGATTTTACTAAGAAGTATGATGAGGCTAACCATTGTTGACCTTTTTTTTGCTCCTTTTTTAGGTGGTCCCTTACACGATTTCGCCAGTTCAACAACCGTTGTTCAGGATCCTACTCATTAATTGATTTCGCAAATCGCAACAACTGCGGTGGCCATTTGTAGTATTTTTGTACTTTATTTTTTGAAAGAATCATTATGGCTAAAATTGGCATTAATATAGCAACCGGTAGTTTGCAACAGGCAGAAGTTATTGTAGGGATTGATTTAGGCACTACCAATAGTTTAGTAGCAATCATTCACCCAGAAAGCAAACAGCCTGTGGCTTTGAAAGAATTCAATAGCAGCAGTTTGGTTCCTAGTGTGGTGCACTTTGATTCGTTTGGTAATGCCGAAGTGGGTGAACAGGCTAAATTGTATTTAGAGTCTGATCCTTCCAATACCATTTTTAGCGCCAAACGTTTGATGGGTAAGAGCTACAAAGACGTAAAAGACAACGCGGGATTTTTCACCTACAAAGTGATTGACGACGATACCGATAGTTTAGTGAAAGTGCAAATTGGGGATCGGTTTTATTCGCCCATTGAACTCAGTTCTTTTATTTTAAAAGAGTTAAAATTGAGGGCGGAGCATATTCTTAAAACACCCGTAACTAAAGCGGTGATTACGGTTCCAGCATATTTTAACGATGCACAAAGGCAGGCTACTAGAGATGCGGGTAAGTTAGCAGGATTAGATGTTCTTAGAATTGTAAACGAACCTACTGCTGCTAGTTTGGCTTATGGCTTGGGGTTAAATAAAGAAGAAGAGAAAACCATTGCAGTGTATGATTTGGGGGGTGGAACTTTTGATGTGTCTATTTTAAAAATCACCAATGGAATTTTTGAAGTGTTGAGTACCAACGGTGATACTTACTTAGGTGGAGATGATTTTGATAGAGCCATTATGGAGTTTTGGTTGAATCAAATTGGCGTTCCATTTAATGCAGTGCAAAATGATAAAGCGGTATTGCAGTCGCTCCGTTTATTAGCGGAAGAGGCAAAAAAATCATTGAGCACCCGAGCTGATTTTAAAGCAGATTGGAGTGGATACAGTGTATCAATCACCAAAACAGAATTAGAGCAATGCTTACTTCCTTTGGTTACCAAAACCATCGATTGTTGCCGAAAAGCCTTAGCTGATGCGGGTTTGCAGGTTGCTGAAATTGACTCGGTAATCATGGTAGGAGGAAGTACACGTGTTCCTTTGGTTAAAGAAAAAGTAAGTGCTTATTTTAATAGACCAGTTAATGATTCTGTTAATCCAGATGAAGTGGTAGCAATTGGTGCTGCAGTTCAGGCAGATATTTTGGCAGGTAACAACAAAGACTTTTTATTATTAGATATTACCCCACTCAGTTTGGGAATAGAAACAATGGGGGGATTAATGGATGTGTTGATTCCTAGAAACGCTAAAATTCCCAATAGGGCTGCTAGGCAATACACCACGCAAATAGATGGTCAGGGTTCTATGCGTATCTCCGTTTTTCAAGGTGAGCGAGATTTAGTTCAACACAATCGAAAACTAGCGGAGTTTAATTTTAAAGGTATACCGGGTATGCCCGCTGGCATGCCTAAAGTAGAAGTGAGCTTTCTGATTAATGCAGATGGAATTTTATCGGTTAGGGCAAAAGAATTAAGAAGTGGGGTAGAGCAAAGCATTGAAGTGAAGCCCCAGTATGGATTAACTGATGCGGAGGTAGAACAAATGCTCATGGATAGCATTACCCATGCTAAAGACGATATGGTTACGCGTGCATTGGTTGAAGCCCGAACAGAAGCGGAACAAATTTTATCGGTAACTGAAAAGTTTATTGCAAAGAATGCATTACTACTGACTAAAGAAGAAATGATAGCTACTGCTGGTGCCATGCAGAATTTGCAGATGGCTTTAACGATGGATGATAAAAATTTAATTCAATCTAAAATAGAAGAATTGAATGAAATCAGTAGACCTTTTGCTGAGAGGGCTATGGACCAAGCGGT
>JAGOGG010000124.1 GCA_017996795.1 Sediminibacterium sp.
TTATTAGACTGCATGCTTACCCAACTATCTATTAAACCAACGCATCTATATTGATATACAATTTTATCAGCATTAATAAAACTAGGGGCCGAAATTTCAAACGAAATAGACTTATCATCAGAAAGTAAAACATATTCATTTTTTATCGGAACCGTGGCATAATTAATAGACGCATCGGTTACAAAACAATTAAGGTTTTTATTAAAAGGGTTTACCATTTCAGGATTAATTACTATTAAACCTTCTGAACTTCCTGCCATTAATTTCCCTCTTGCATTCTTAGTAAAGCTTGCTAGCAAATAGTCTGAAGCAGGGATTCCATTTTGTTCGGTAATAGCAAAAAACTGGTTGGTAGTTTGATCAAATACATTCATTCCAGTGGTAGTTGCAACCCAAATACGATTATATTGATCTGCAACAATTCCTGAAACAACATTACCAGATAACCCATTGGTTTGATCATAGTGAGTAAATTGTTGGTTATTCCATTTATAAATTCCATTACTTAAAGTTGCAATCCAAATATTACCATTATTATCTTCCGTACAACCAGTAACAATGGTTCTTTTTATATGAGGCGATTGATCAGTATCCGTTTTATATTCAAAGACTTTTTTACCCTGGCTATCTAATACAGTTAACCCTCCATTTGTACTAATCCATAGGCGCTTTTTACTATCAGTAAAACTGTGCAAAATATAAGAACCTGCAATTGGAAGGCCATTATTAGCTGAATAATGTACAACCTCTTTAGTGTTTTCCATTGCCAATTTTACCAAGCCTGATTTAGTAGCAATAAATAATTGATTGTTTTCAAGGTTGGCATTCAAATGAAAAATGGTATTGTCGGGCAACAATCCATTTTGAACATTTGCAACCAACTTAATTTTTTGTGACTTATCAATCATAAATAAGCCCTCATTTTCAATAGCAGCCCATATCATTCCATTTCTACCCACCGCTAATGCCCTTACTTTTTTATTTAATACTCTTTTGATTGATTTTGAAGCAGCCACGTTTTTATACAACCCTGATACCGCAGCAATCCATTCATTTCCTAGAATATCTTGCGCATAAGCAAAAACAGTTTCTCTTTTTTGAATGGGCTGCAATAAATCATACGCAATAGCTTCACTGTTGTATAAGACCGCTCCATTGTTTGCAAACCCAATCCATCTTAAACCAGCATTGTCATGAAAACTACACAGTACGGCATTTAATTGATTCAAAGGTTCCGGTAATTGAGATGAGCTCCAAGGAATAATTCTTAAATCAGGGTTAATATGAATGATCCCAGACAAACTCGCAACCCAAGCATGATTATTTTTATCAAAACTAATTTGACTAATTTTGTTGTTTAAAACAATACTGTCTGAGATCCAGATCAATTTTTGGGTATCAAACTTTTTGATAACAGGCTTTGCTTCATTTGATTCATCTACAACCCAAATGGCGTTTAGATTATCAGCAAAAATTCGAACTGACTTTGGAACTATCTTTAGTGATCTGTCTCGTTGTATCGTCTTGATTAAACGCCCACTTATTGAATTATATAATGAAAAGCTTCCTTCATTATATTTCCATATACCCAATTGATTGGCTGTAAAAATGCTGGGTGAATAAGAATGATTTGTAAGTTTTTTAAAAATTTTTTGAAGATGATTCCAAATAAAAACTTGCCCTTCTACTACGATGGCTAAATTTCCAGCTTCCATTAATATAATCTGATCAAACGCATATTGAATGACTTTTTTACGGGAAGGGTCAGGATGTATTCGTTCAAACTTACCACTAATGACATCATACTTATTCAAACCATTTCTTGTACCAACCCATAAATTACCAGATCCATCTTCGGCAATTGCAGTAATGTATTGATCACTAAGGGTTGTAGTGTCTACACTGTTGTGTTTAAAATGCTTAAAACTTAATCCATCAAAACGGTTTAAGCCATCTTGAGTACCCATCCAAACAAAACCTTTACTATCCTTAAATATAGCTGTAACTGCATTTTGTGTTAATCCATTTTTAATAGAATAATGAACAAATCCAGGTTGAGTGAGGCCCCAAAAGGGAATCATCACCATGATCAAGTAATTCAGTAACCTATATTGCATTTAAGCTTTAAATTAATACATTTATCAAGAAGAATAATCAAATACAGCATATGCAGTATTGCAGGTTGTAGTAAATTGAAGCAACTTTAATGCACGATGATTCAAATTGGCATAGTTGACGATAAATCCTTAAACCGAAAAATGATTCGGCAGAATTTATATGGAATAAGCAATATTGAAATCATTTTAGAAGCAGTTAACGGCTTAGATTTTCTTGAAAAAATTAAAGCACTTAATCTGCAAAAACTTCCAAATGTTGTATTGATAGATTTGGACATGCCTGCCATGAATGGGATTGAAACCATTGCCATTGCAAGCATTCGATTTCCCACTATCAAATTCATTGTTTTAACTGTATTTGATGACGATGAAAAAATTTTTGAAGCCATCAAAGCGGGAGCATCAGGCTATCTGCTAAAAGATGATGCCCCGGATATGCTATTAGACGCCATTCACAATGCATATGAATTAAATGGTGCACCCATGAGCCCTGCCATTGCTAGAAAAACATTGCTATGGCTTAAACAAGGCGCACAGCCCTACCCAACACCATCTACTACAACTGATCATATACGCAATTCATTAACGGATAGAGAACAAGAAATATTAAAATATTTAGTGGAAGGACAAGACTACAAAAAAATTGCTAGTACTTTATTTATCAGCCCCCAAACAGTTCGCACACATATCAGTCGGATCTATGAAAAACTACATATTAATTCTAAAGCGCAAGCAATACAATTAGCGCACAAATACAATTGGAATTAAAATACAGCATATGCTGTATTGTTTGATGTAGTTGACTACAATAGCTTCATTCTAAAATAAACAATCATGAAAAAGCTAGCAATTTATGCAGTGCTCCTTTTCTGCTGCAACACCTTAATTGCCCAAACAATTGGCGAAGTTGATCTTAAAGACATTAATAATTATGGTTTAAGAAAACTAAAAGATGCACCCAAAAAAGTATTCATCAGCCAATTCAAGGTTAATTTTCAAACCATGTATTTAGCTACTGAAAAAAAATCTGGTGGTTTTAGAGGGGGAAGTGATTATACTAGAAGTTATAAAAGTGCGGTAAGTGCAAGTTTATCATTGGGTTTAAAAGGTATACAAGAAAATGACTTGATTGACATTACTGATGAATTATACAAAAGTTTAACCGATCAACTTAAAGCTGAAGGTTTTGAAATAATCACCGCAGAACAAGCATTGGCAGCTGAAGAATTACAAGATTGGGTAAAAAGAACAGGGGGTAGTTTAAGTCAGGCCCAATATGATGGCTATGTTACAGTTGCACCTAGAGGTTACGACTATTTAGTAAAGAAAGTAAATGATGATGGCAAAGAAAAAAATTCATTCTTTAGTAAAGCACCAAAAATTTCTCAGCAATTGGGGGGAGCAATGGTCTTAATGGTTAATATAGCCGTTCCATTTGCAAGAGAAGCTGAATCTGGAGGCAGTAAATTGTTGGGCAGACTAGGTGGCGGTGCAAAAGTGGTTGCAGAAACCAATTTAATGATTGGCAGCGATGCCTTAGATTATAGTGGAACAACAGGTTTTTATGCAAATGGGAGTTCTGTCATTGGGTTCAATATCAAACAAAGTATGTCTAATATCAGTGTAGGTAACTGGTTGTTAAAAAAGCCCATCACCATTGATGGTGTACTTGAAAAGAAAAAATACAAAGCAGAAGAGCAAGCAAAAGTGGATATGTGGGGTACAGATGCAGGCTTATTTAGAGTATTTGATGTAGACGACCGTTTCATGAAAAATGTTCAAGCAATTCCAGTAGAATCAAGTAAATACAAAGCGGGTGTTGCAGGAGCAGCTAATAAATACTTAAATGCTGTAATGGATGAAATCAGGAGCAACTTAAAATAGCAAATACATAAATATTAACGAATTGACTAAAAAAATAATCCCAAAATGAACTAGGTTTGATACTTCTAAACAGTATCAATGTCAATAGTAGTAAGCCATTTAGTCAAAAATTACGGAACACAAATAGCAGTGAACGATCTCTCCTTTTCTTTAGAAAAAGGGGAGATCGTTGGCTTTTTAGGACCTAATGGAGCAGGGAAGAGCACTACCATGAAAATGATTACAGGATCAATTGAACCAGACGCTGGCTTTATTGAAGTCAATGGCATCAATATGAGTAAAGATCCAATTGCAGGTAAAAAGGGAATAGGCTATTTAGCAGAATCCAACCCACACTATTACGATTTATACGTTAAAGAGTATTTACAATTTGTTGCAGAAGTGCACGAAATAAAAGAAGTACAAAAGCAAATTACAAAAGTGATTGAACAGGTAGGATTGGGCCCAGAGCAACATAAAAAAATTGGCCAACTATCAAAGGGCTATAAGCAAAGGGTGGGATTAGCAGCAGCTATTATTCATGAACCCGATGTGCTGATTTTAGATGAACCTACTACCGGATTAGACCCTAATCAAATTATAGAGATCAGACAATTGATCAAGGAACTGGGTCAAAATAAAACCGTTTTATTCTCCAGCCATATTTTACAAGAAGTAGAAGCCATCTGCGGTAGAGTGATTATCATTCACAAAGGGAATTTAGTAGCCAATCAACCCATTCATGAATTGAATCAAAACAATAGTTTAGAAGAAGTTTTTAGAAGCTTAACAGGCGCTATTAGTGTATAAACTACATATTACTTATATTTGAGTCCATATTAAAATAAATACCATGAGTTACATTATTGATGTACATGCAAGACAGATATTAGATAGTAGAGGTAACCCTACCGTAGAAGTAGATGTATTAACCGACGATGGCGCATTAGGCAGAGCGGCGGTTCCAAGTGGAGCTAGCACTGGCATTCATGAAGCAGTTGAGCTAAGAGATAATGATAAAAAGAAATATGTAGGTAAAGGTGTATTAAAAGCTGTAAAGAATGTAAACACTGCTATTGCCGATGCAATTGTAGGATTAGATGTTTCTGAGCAAGCTTCTATTGATCAAATCATGATCGATTTAGATGGCACACCTAATAAAGCTAAGTTAGGAGCCAACGCAATCTTAGCAGTGAGCATGGCCGTTGCTAAAGCAGCAGCGGATGAAGCTTCTTTACCACTGTATCGTTATATAGGCGGAACCAATGCAAAAACATTACCGATTCCAATGATGAATATTGTGAACGGTGGTGCACACGCAGATAACAAAATTGATTTCCAAGAATTCATGATTATGCCTGTTGGCGCTCCTAGCTTTAGCGAAGGATTGCGTTGGGGTGTAGAAATTTTCCATACCCTTAAAACGGTATTGAAAAAGAAAGGATATAGCACCAACGTGGGTGACGAAGGTGGTTTTGCACCCAATATTCAAAGCAACGAAGAAGCCATTGAAACAGTATTAGAATCAATACATGCTGCTGGTTACAAAACAGGTTCTCAAATTGTAATTGCCATGGACGCAGCAAACAGTGAACTATGGGATGCGAAAAAGAAAAAATATGTGTTCCATAAGAGCAGTGGTAAAGTAATGAGCAGTGACGAACTAGTGAAGTTCTGGGAAAAATGGGTAAGGCAATATCCAATTGTTTCGATTGAAGATGGAATGGCAGAAGACGATTGGAATGGCTGGAAAGCCTTGACACAAGCGGTTGGTAGCAAATGTCAATTAGTAGGAGACGATTTATTTGTAACCAATGTAGATCGTATTCAACAAGGGGTTGACAAACATATTGCGAATGGCTTATTGGTTAAAGTAAACCAAATCGGAACCATTACTGAAACCATTAACGCAGTTACTTTGGCACAACATAATGGATACAATACCATCATGAGTCATAGAAGTGGTGAAACAGAAGATACAACTATTGCTGATTTAGCAGTAGCATTAAACTGTGGTCAAATTAAAACGGGTTCTGCTTCAAGAACCGACCGTATGGCTAAATACAACCAGTTAATCCGTATTGAAGAAATGTTGGGTGAAACGGGCATTTATCCAAAAGGAAAAATCAAGTTCGGCAAATAACCATTTGCACGACTGTGCACAAATCATACTTGGCAGATAAAGGTTTCTTATTACTTTTATCTGCCAATTTTTTTATGAAGAAAGCAATTCCATACTTAACCAATAAATACTTGATAGCGGCTATTCTATTCATAGTATGGATGTTGTTTTATGACCAGCGAGATTATTTTCAGCAAAAAGAACGCAGGGACGAGTTAAAAAAATTAGAATTAAAG
>JAGOGG010000125.1 GCA_017996795.1 Sediminibacterium sp.
GCCTTATATTTACTAGCTGGTAGATCCGACGAAAATTAACCCAATAGTTATCATGCAAAGAATATGTCTTTTCCCAGGAACTTTTGATCCTGTTACTTTAGGGCACACTGATATTATTAACAGAGCACTTCCTTTGTTCGATAAAATAGTGGTAGGCGTAGGGATCAATTCTTCTAAGAATCCCATGTTTAGTGCAGACCAACGCATGCAGTGGTTTAGAGATATTTACAAAAATGAACCAAAGGTAGAGAGCGTTGCATACGATGGATTGACGGTTCAATTTTGCAAAAAAATTGGGGCGCATTTTATTTTGAGAGGCATTCGTTATGTGAGCGATTTTGAATACGAAAAAACCATCGCTGACGCCAATAGAACACTCGATAATCAAATTGAGACCATTTTTCTAACTGGAGAACCCAAATACACTTCTGTAGCATCTACCATTGTAAGAGATATTATCAAAAACGGGGGAGATGCTTCCCCTTTCCTTCCTCAAGCGGTAATTAATACGCTAAAAAAGTAAACTATGATTTGGTTCAATAAAGGTCTTACTGTAGCCCATTTTGCGGGTATGGGTAAGGGAAATTTAGGCGAGCATTTAGGTATGGAATTTACTGAAATTGGACCTGATTTTATTAAAGGGACTATGCCAGTAGACCATCGCACCAAACAACCTTATGGATTATTGCATGGAGGCGCTTCTGTTGCTTTGGCAGAAACTTTAGGTAGTGTGGGTGCCGCTATGGTGGTAGACCATACCGAATACATTTGTGTAGGGCAAGAAATTAATGCCAATCATTTAAGAAGTGTTCGTTCAGGAATTGTTACCGGAACTGCCAAGCCCGTTCATATAGGATCGAGTTCTCAGGTTTGGGAAATCAAAATTCACGATGAGCGCGACCACTTGGTTTGCATCAGCAGACTTACTGTGGCTGTTTTAAAAAGAAAAGACCGATAATTTCTTTGATACTCGCATAAGCATCAGCAATCAACTTGTTTACTTGAGAAAGCGGAACCCATTTAATATCGGTAATGTCTTCCTCAATTTGCGGAATCAGTGCAGGCACTCCTTTAACGGACATGGTATACCAATGGCTTTCTTTAATAACTTCTTCTTGTAAATACGGGTCAAAATATTGGTGCTGGGTAATACCCAAAAAATCTATTAAAGTTAAATTTCTCACACCTGTTTCTTCTTCCACTTCACGCAAAGCACAAGCTTCAATGGTTTCGCCGCTGTCTACCTTCCCCTTGGGCAAATCCCAAGAACCCCTTCTGAAAATAAAGAGCAACTCATTCTGTTCGTTCAGTACTAATCCACCCCCAGCTTGTATAATTCTTAATTGCATAATATAATTGATGTGCAAATCTCCATAATAATCCATTGGAAAATAGGATTTACTTTTGTGTTATGACAAATGAAAAAGCAGTTGCAGAAAAATTATTGCAAGTTCAGGCCATCAAGTTGAGTCCTGATCAACCTTTTACTTGGGCTAGTGGATGGAAGAGTCCTATTTATTGTGACAATAGAAAAGTACTATCGTTTCCATACGTGAGAGACTTTATCAAGAGCGAATTATGTAGTGTAATATTTGAGCAATACCCTGAAGCAACCGTTTTAGCTGGGGTAGCAACCGCAGGTATCCCTTGGGGAGCAATGGCAGCGGATCAGCTAAAACTTCCTTTTATTTATGTAAGACCCAAACCCAAAGAGCATGGCTTGGGTAACCAGATTGAGGGATCGCTTGAACCAGGGCAGAGGGTATTGGTAATAGAGGATCTTATTTCTACGGGTAAAAGTAGTTTGCAAGTGGTAGATGTTTTGAAAGCAGCCGGCGCGGAAATAGTTGGAATGATTTCTATTTTTAATTATGGATTTGAAGCTGCTACAACTGCCTGCACCAATGCGGGGGTAAAAACCAGCAGTTTAACCAACTATCCAACCATGATAGAATTGGCTATTGAAAAGGGATTGGTAACGGCCGATACCAAAGAGACCCTACTTAATTGGAGTAAAGACCCTTCAAATTGGGGAAAATAGGAATAGGTATCTATTCATTCGAAGCATCGGTTCACGTAATAATCTAATGACTATAAGATGAAAAAAGTATTTTTTGTTTGTGCCTTGTTTTTATCTTTTCAAGCAAATGCACAGCAACCAAAACAGCAATGGGTAACCATTAAATCGGCCAATTTAAAGTGCTGGGAATGCAAAGACAAGTTAGAAAAATATTTAGTACAAGCCAATAAGTCTACCATGGAGTCTGGGCTTATTCAATGGAAAATCAATCTGTTACAAGGGGAAATTAAAGTACAATTTTGGCCAGACAGGGCAGATGCAGCTGCAATAAAAGCCGCTTTAAATAATGCGGGATTTGATGCAGACGACGATAAAGCTGAACCTGAAGCCTATGCAACTTTGCCCCCTATTTGCAAAAGAGCAGAAGATGGTGGTGGACCAAAGCCGCCCAAACCTTGTCATATTAAACCCATTCAATAGGGTTATTTAAACAAATTAACTTGTTGTCTTGATTCATACGTGAAGGGAAGGGTCTTAAAGATTCTTCCCTTTCCAATTTTTACATTTCCCTTCGCTCGAACCAAAACTTCCTTCTTGAACATCAGCTGAGCGGCATTTTTCATTAGGTTTTGCATGTCTATGTTAATCGTAGAAGGTAAAACAAATTCAGCGTTTTTAGGAATATGCATGAGTGTGTCTAATTGAAATTTTCCTAAATAAATTTCATCTATATATACATCGCTTTCTACTTTTTTGAGATCCAAACCAAATTTATTGGGATTAAAATACACCAACTCAAAATTGACTGCAGACTGATTAAAGCCCAATTGTTTCAATTCCATTTTTCTTACATCACGGTATTCAAGTTCTTTTGGGGCCTGGCAAGATGTGATAATTAGCGAAATAAAAGCCAAAAATAGGAGGGTTCTCACGATCAAATGTTTTATCAAAAGTAGTTCAAATAATCGCTCTATAAAGGGATTAATTTTCGTATCTTGTATGCTAATGTATTTAGTAATAATGGGCAAGAGGATGTAAAAATTTAATACTCAAATATTTAGTAGTATTTAAATAAGTTAAACTATTGAAATAGAATAATTTAAAAAGTTTAATTAGTATTAAAATTGATAAATTAGTAGCCTCAAAATAAATGATTCATCCCTTTTAGATAAAAGATTCAACAAGGTAAAATAAAATGAAATTATTAATTGATTATCAATACTTTGGGACGGTTAACTACTATAAAATGTTGTTTAATTTCAAATATATTGAATTTGAAGAATATGAACGCTACCAAAAAGGGAGTTTTCGCAACCGCACCATCATCGCTGGCTCCAATGGATTGATTCCACTTTCGGTTCCTTTGCAAAATGGCAGAGATCAACGTGCCCTTTTTAGAAACATCAAAATTTCCTATAAGGACAATTGGATTTTGCAACATACCCGAGCTTTGGATGCTTGTTACATGCGAGCCCCTTTTTATGAATTTTACCGAGATAACCTTTTTGCATTATTAGCAAGTCAAGAAGAATATTTAATGGATTTAGATCGTAAGCTGATTCAATGGGTACTCAAAATGTTGAAAGCTAATTTGACCATTTCTTTTTCTTCTAGTTACCAGAAAGAGTTGTCAACTGATCTGCAAGATGGCAGGAACCAGCTTTTGCCCAATCAAACTAACAGCTTAGGTGAACAAGTTCAATATGCACAGGTTTTTGAAGATCGAATCGGATTTCAGCCCAATATGAGCATATTGGATTTGTTATTTTGCAATGGACCTTCTTCTGCTGGTCTATTGAAAGACAGCAATAGCCGATTTTAGCGTGTCTATAGTGGGAATTTGCGGTTTATGAAGTATTTTTGTTAACCAATTGATGATTTGAGAAAGCCCCCTGAACTGATGAAGAAATGTAGTTTGCTGCTATTGCTGTTTTTTGTTCCAATATCTTTATTGATTGCACAGGATTTTTCTAATAGAGGAAAGGATTTTTGGTTGGCCTATCCAGCACATATAGATGGAACCAATTCCAGAATGGCATTGTATATTTCTGCAACTGAAAATACAACTGGTCAGATTGAATTAGATGGTAAAACCATTCCATTTACCGTAACTGCAAATCAAGCTACTACCATACAAATTCCTCCCACTTTTTATTTAGTGTATAATGCGCAAGCGGATGGAATTAATGCAGCCAAAGGAATTCATATTACTTCATTAAAACCAATTGTTGTTTACTCGCATATTTTAAATGCTGCTAGATCAGGTTCAACCTTGGTATTCCCAACCAATGTATTGGGTAAGGAATATATTGCTTTGAGTTTTACTCAGTATGTTCAAAATTTTAATAATACTAATCAACCAGGGCGAAGTCAGATTACAGTTGTTGCTACAGAAGACAATACTACAGTAGAATTTAATCTGAAAGCAAATAGTTACAGTGCCCCGGCTAGAGTTGCTGGCGAAGCATATACTATTTCCTTGAATAAAGGAGATGTATATCAAGTTCAGTCGTTATATGATTTAACTGGTTCAAGCATCAGGAGTATCTCAACAACTGGGTCTACATGCAAACCGATTGCTGTTTTTACAGGTTCTACGTGGACAGGTTTTTGTTCGCCTACTATAACGTCTGGAAGTGGGGCCGACAACTTATTTCAGCAAGTTTTTCCATCCAATGCATGGGGTAGAAATTATATAACTGCTCCTTTTGCTAGAAAATTGGCAGATGTTTATAGAATTATTGTAAAAGACCCTACTACGGTAGTTAATTTAAATGGTACAGTAATTAATGCAGCTACTTTAAAGCAAAACAGTTATTATGATTTCGTGAGTTCTCAACCCAATATTATTACTGCAGATAAACCCATATTGGTAGTTCAATATATGACTTCACAAAGTTGTGATAATAGTAATACGGGAGATCCAGAAATGATCACCATCAATCCATTAGAGCAAACCATCAATAATGTATCCGTGGTTTCCGCGCGAAGAGATCTAACTCCACCCAATACGAATATAACTAGCCATTATTTAAATGTTTTAATGAAAACGGCTAATACTGGAAGTTTAAAAATAGATGGGGCAGCGCCTACTTCTCCCTGGGTGCCTATACTCAATTCGGATTATTCTTATTTAAGAGAAGATGTAACGGTAAGTACTCAAACTAATCCCAGTCATAATATTCAAGCTGATAGTGGATTTATTGCCCTAGCCTATGGAATGGGCAATGTGGAAAGCTATGGCTATAATGCAGGAACAAATATTGTAGACTTAAATCCACCGGTTACTATTCAAAATCCTTTTCCCAATTTAGCTACGGTCAACTACTCTGCAACATGTGTAAATTCCTCATTTAATTTAAAATTGGCTTTAAGTTATCAACCCACTAAAATTGTATTAGACTTTTTAGGAGCAAGCAATTTAACTGGACCGCCCGTTAGTACGTTTAATCCTACTAGTTTTGATTCAACGTATATTTCAAATGGTAAAACTTTTTACGTTTATAAAATTCCACAGACCTATACTTTTGGAGCGGCTGGAACTTATCCCATAAAGTTTACAACCACTTCGGTGCTTCCTCAATCGGATGGATGTAGCAATACCAATGAACAAGAAATTACCGATAATATTATCGTTAATGATGCACCCATTGCTGATTTTTCTATAAGCAGCATTGATACTGGTTGTGTTATTGCGCCCACTCAATTTACCGATTTGTCTACTGGTTCAGGTAGGGCCATTGTTGGTTGGAATTGGGAATTTGGAGATGGCTCTATTTCTACTACACAAAGCCCTGCCAAAACATATGCAACAGCTGGTGATTACAATGCAAAGCTCACTGCCATTACCGACTTTGGTTGTGTTGCATCTAAAACAGTTCCTATTAATTTATCTAATAAACCGATTGCGTCTTTTACAACTCCAGCAATAACATGTATCAACAGTGCCATCAATTTTACCGATGCTTCAACCATTGTTCCTGGAACTGCTAATAATTCTATTACGCAATGGAAATGGAACTTAGACAATGGCGCTGGTACTGTAACGGCGAATACCAATGCAGTTCAGACCAATACCTACACTACATGGGGAACCAAAAATGTGTATTTAAATGTAGTTTCCAATACAGGATGTAACAGTGACACTTTTAGGATTGCTGGAGGATTTAAAGCAAATCCATTACCGGTGGTTGGTTTTATTTTGCCAGAAGTTTGTTTGAATGATGCCACTGCAACCTTCACAGATACTTCTAGTATTGCGGATGGTACTGAGGCGGGCTTTAATTATCTATGGAAATTTGATGATGGGGTTTC
>JAGOGG010000126.1 GCA_017996795.1 Sediminibacterium sp.
GCCGTTCTTTTTTTAAAAGAAAGACTCGGTTTTTACAGAATCATCGGAATGATTATTTGCATTTTAGGTATTCTACTGCTGATATCTAAAGGGAGTTGGCAAGTATTATTTTCTTTCAAATTTTCAAATGGTGATGCATGGATATTGGGAGGCGCTTTTTCGTTTGCAGTATACAATATTTTAGTACGAAAAAAACCAGCGCAACTCAGTTCTCTATCATTCTTGATCATCATTTTCATATTAGGTACCATAATATTATTTCCATTTTTCATACTGGAACAAATAATGGTGAAAAATGCTGTTCAATGGTCTACTGCATTAATTGGTTCAATTCTATATCTTGGAGTAGGGACATCTGTCTTAGCGTTTTGGTGTTGGAATTTGGCTATATCAAAATTAGGGGCTGGCAGAACAGTCTTATTTGGAAACTTAATACCTATTTTCAGTACAATAGAAGCAATTTTAATTTTAGGTGAAACCATTACTCCTATTCATTTTTATAGTGGCATTTTAGTTATAGGGGGATTAATCATTGCTAATTTAAAATTTAAAAACAACTAAGTTTTAGATGGACTTAAACACCCTGATATTATTATGCATTTTTGCTTTTTTAGCAGGATTTGTAGATGCTATTGTAGGTGGAGGTGGATTAATACAATTGCCTGCAGGGATCATGCTCTTGCCTCAATTCCCGGTTGCTACTGTAATGGGATCTTTAAAGATTCCTGCATTCACAGGTACTGCATTTGCAGCAAAACAATACCTAAAAAAAGTCACAGTAAACTGGAAGCAGGTTGGATTAATGTGTTTAATTGCATTTAGCGCTGCATTTGCAGGATCACAATTGCTTTCTATTGTTAGCAATCAATATATGAAGCCTGTTATTTTTATTGTGTTGATAGTTGTTGCGATTTATACCTACACTAAGAAAAACTTTGGCCAAACAGTACAAAAAAAACTATCCAGTAAAACACAATTAAAATACGCTCTAGGAATCAGTTTAGTGATTGGCTTTTATGATGGTTTTATAGGACCAGGGGCAGGCAGTTTTTTTATCATGGCATTTATAGGAATTTTGGGATTTGACTTTTTAAAAGCCAGCACACACGCAAAGCTCATCAATTTATCTACCAACCTTGGCTCTATTACTTTATTCATGCTAAAGGGAACTATACTTTGGTCTGTAGCCATCCCAATGGCAATTTGCAATGCAATTGGAGGAATATTAGGGGCAAAGCTGGCCATCTATAAAGGCAACCAGTTCATCCGAATTTTCTTTTTATTGGTTGTGATGGCTACTTTACTAAGATTTGGATATGATATCTTTATAAAACCTTAGTCTTCTTCTACCACCACCCTGAAGCCTAAATCAATATAATAAAGATTGGGCGAAATTTTACTACGATAAATTACTTTTGATCTGGCAGACTCACTACCACTTCCTCCCCTAACTGCTTTGCGTGAACCTTCATTTGGCCCACTGTATGCCTTATTGATTACCATATTTTTATTATTCGAAAGATACCAACTTGAACTGTACCAGTCATTGGTCCACTCAAATACATTAGAACTCATATCATAAAGCTCAAGCTCATTAGGATAAGTACTACCTACTCTTCTTATATCCACTTCGCCTTTTTTATGTGTCCACCCAACTTTTTCTAAAAAATCGGATCCTGCATAAATGAATTTCTTAGATTTTTGACCTCCTCTAGCTGCATATTCCCACTCTGCTTCATTTGGTAATCTATATTTTTTACCTGTTACAAAACTTAACCAATAACAATAGTCTATAGCGTCATCCCAACTGATATTTCGTATTGGATAATTATCCGACCACCCTTCATTTGGAGCACTGGGCATTTTCCTATTCGTTTCCGTACAAAAATACCGATACTGTTTAACGGTAACTTCAAATTGTCCAATATTAAAATCCTTTACAAAAGTATTAAAGGTTGGCTTTGTGTCTTCAGGATCTTCCGAATTATTACTACCGATTGTAACACTCCCTCCTTTTACATAAACTACCTCGGGTAGATACGACTTATTCATTTTTCTATCTATTTCAAAAGGATAATCTCTAAAAATACCCACCCGATAATTATCCAAATCTGTATAATAAATATATCCAGCATTCCTCCAGTATTTGCTTTGCTTATTTTCTTTGATCCCAATTTTATTCAGAACTGAAGTAGGTCTAAATAATGGAGATTTTGAAAAAGTATCTATCGCTTGATAATATTTTTGAGGAGAACTTGAAACTTGTATTTCTGAAATATACTCTTTTGCCTTAAAAATATATAGTGTTACTACTTCTCCTTTTTTGTACACTAAACAATTTTTTGAAGGCAGTTCCTCCCGAAAAATATACCCTTTTTTCTCCATCCACTTTTCATGCTTTTTTAGCGGCATATTTTCCATTAAAAATTCCAGTTCAGAAATAGAATAACCTTCAGCAAAAAAAAGAGAGACTTTTTCAATGTCAATCTGAGCTTGAAGCTTACTTGAAGAGATGAAAATTAAAGTGATTGCTAATATCTTGGTTATCAAGTTCATACGGTAGAGGATGTTTAATTACAAGGTAAGAAAATTAACCTTTCTTTCCATCAATACTAATGGGATTAATGTACTTTTATACTTTATGAATCAAGAGCAGGTTTTAGAAAAACAGGATCAACTTAAAGCCACCATTATAACATTAGTTATAACTGTAATTCTATTCTCTTTATTTTTTTATGTGCGCTATCAACAGCCAGTCATTCAAGTGCCAACTGGTGGTGAAGGAATTGAAGTGAATTTAGGAGATGCAGAAACCGGATATGGTGCAATCCCGCCCACTTCAATTGGTGCAGCCTCACAAGAACAAACAAACACTTCAACAAATATTACTGAAGAAACCATTACAATACCTGAAAACAACTCATCTGAAGAAGACGTTCCACTAACAAGTCGTACTGCTAAATTGAACAGTAAGCCTAGTAGCTCCAACAGCATTGCTCCCCCCAATCCAAAGCCCAAAGCAGTTTTTACCGGTAATACCAAGAAGGGCAGTGGAGGAAATTTAGCAGATAGTTACAATGGAGTTACCAATCAAGGTATTGCTGGTGGAAAAGGAGATCAAGGAAAACCAACAGGAAACATTAATTCTGATAGTTACCAAGGTAACGCTTCTAGCGGAAATGGCGGTTTAGGTGGAGCGGGTGGTGTAGCAATTAGAAGTGGTTTAGATGGTAGAAGAATTACCAAATTGCCTTCGTTTGAAGACGACTTTAATGAAAATGCAAAAGTAGCAGTTGATATTACCGTAAATAAATTGGGTTCAGTTATTGCCGCAGTCATCAATCCAAAAGGGACTACCACTACCAATCAACGAATCCGTAACATTGCTATACAAAAAGCAAAAACACTGCAATTGAATGCAGGCAATGCCGATGAACAAACAGGCACTTTGGTGTTTAATTTTAAACTTAGGAATTAATATTTTTGCATCTTTGCAGCAGTATGAATTACGCTGAAACTGTATCCTATTTATTTAATCAACTTCCCATGTTTAGTAAAATTGGGGAAGCTGCCTACAAGAAAGACCTAACCAACACAATAGCACTCTGCGAAGCATTGGGCAATCCGCATAAAAAATTTAAATCCATTCATATAGCCGGCACCAATGGAAAAGGTTCTACCAGCCATATGTTAGCGGCAATTATGCAAGCTGCTGGTTATAAAACAGGGTTGTATACTTCTCCTCACTTATATGATTTCAGAGAACGAATAAAAATCAATGGGGTTTGTTGCTCAGAAGAATTTGTAATCAACTTTACGCAGAGAATTCAACATCAGATAGAAACCATCGCCCCCTCATTTTTTGAAATTACTGTTGCAATGGCTTTTGACTATTTTGCTGCCAATGAAGTAGATATAGCGATCATTGAAACGGGCTTAGGGGGCAGATTAGATAGCACCAATATTATTTTACCCGAATTAAGTGTTATTACGAATATTGGGATGGATCATATGAATTTGTTGGGAAATACCATAACAGCCATTGCGGGTGAGAAAGCAGGTATTATTAAACCATTGGTTCCGGTAGTAATTGGAGAATCCAATGCAGAGACCTTTCCTGTTTTTATGGCTGCTTCCATATCAAGCCCAATTTCATTTGCAGAAGATAATCGGTATATCAGTGATTGGTTGTATCAACAACCTCTATTAAATGTTACGGTAGTAGATAAAACTAAAAATGAATACCAACATTATTCTTTAGACCTTACCGGATTTTATCAAACAAAAAATTTATTAACGGTCTTAGAAGCTTGTTCGGTTTTGCAAGAACTCGGATGGAACATTCAACCACATCATATTAAAGAAGGATTAAGCAATGTAAAGAAATTGACCGGATTGCATGGGAGATGGGAAATCATTCAAATGAATCCAACATTGGTATTAGATGTTGGTCATAACGTAGATGGCATTAAAGCCATTCTTACTCAATTAGATTTAAGTAATTTCAAACAGTTACATTGGGTGATGGGGATGGTTAAAGACAAAGACATCCAAGCTGTATTGCAATTGCTCCCTAGTACTGCAAAATATTATTTTACAAAAGCAAGTATTCCAAGGGCGTTAGACGAACAAGAATTACTGAAACAGGCGCAAGAATTAGGATTAACAGGTTCATCCTTTAGTGACGTAAATAGTGCAATCAAAGCAGCCAAAGAAAACGCCGACTTTAACGATTTAATTTTGGTTTGCGGTAGTGTTTTTGTAATTGCCGAAGTAAATCAAAATCAGGATTGATCTATGGCTTTAACCACCCTAATTTAATTGCTGCTGCAAACATTGCTCCGACTTGTGCACCATGCGTAAAGGAATTTTGTAAAAGTTTATTGAGAAACTCTTGTTTAGGCACTAAAACTAAATTGATGTCTTCATATTGATCAAATAAGGTATTCCCAGTAAGGTTAAGTTGAGTGGCCAAGTAAAAATGAGCTTGATTGTTTTCTAATGGAGGATTAGGATGAATCGTGTACAACAATTCAAAATGATTGGATTGATAGCCGGTTTCTTCTTCCATTTCTCTTTTTGCAGCAAGCATAGGGTCTTCGCCCGGTTCAACCATGCCCCCGGGTAACTCTAGAGAGATAATACCCGCTGCATGTCTATATTGTTCTACCATTACAATTTCATCCTGATTGGTTACCATTACAACATTGCAAAAATTGGGCACGTCTATTACGAAGTAAGGATTAATAATTTGTCCATCTGGTAGTTGGCAAATTTCTTCTTTTATCTGCATCCATTTTTTTGAATAGACAATGGTAGATTGTTGAATCGTCCAAGGTTTAATTTGGTGCTGCATACTAATAAATAATTAATTTGTTTAGACGCATCAATGCATATAAAATAGTACATGTTTGCATAGACTGTATAAACTTTTGCTCTTTAAAACAAGTGATAAATTCGTCCCATTCCATTTCAATTACTTCTACTTCTTCTTCTGTATCTCTTACAGCAGACGGATCTTCCTCCCCTCCTGTTGCTAAGAACATATGCATTACATTGGTATTGGTGGTTGGATTAGGAGAAACCTTTCCGAGGTAAATAATCTCATCAAATTGGTATCCAGTTTCTTCTAGCAACTCTCTTTCGATTGCACTTTCCAACATGGTATCAGTTGGATCCACACAACCTCCTGGCAATTCTAATGCAACAGTATCTAAACCTGGTCTATAAATTTTTTCAACTATAACCGTTCCCCTTTTTGTAATGGCCACTGCAGTGGCATAATCAGGAAAACCATAAACATAAAACGGCTCTATAACTGAGCCGTCATTTTTTTGGTAACTGTTCTTTCTTACGTCTGCCCATTGGTCTTTTACTAATTGTTCAGACTGGAGCAGTTTCCATTTATTAATTGCAGGCATTACCAATTGTTTTTTTCTCTTAACATTTTAATATGAGCCGTGTGGTGCTTTCCATGCCATGCATACATGCCTAATAAATACCATAAACTCATTTCTTTTTTACTTCCAGGATGATAGACTTTGCGCTCCCATTGAATAGGGGTAAGGTCTTTGATTGCAAAATACCATCTGGTATGTAATGCATGCAATAGGGTTACAGATATATTCACTGGAAGAGCCTGAACATCATTCAGAAGTGTCCATGCATTTTCATTATATGGCTTAACAGTTGGGGCTTCTTCGGTTAAGCCTAATTTAAATCTGCAATAAGCATTCATATGACTATCCGCTAAATGATGTACAACTTCATGTAAAGTCCAGCCTCCCTCTCTATAGGGAG
>JAGOGG010000127.1 GCA_017996795.1 Sediminibacterium sp.
GAACACCTCCAACACCCACAGTAAAAAAGTATGCGGTTAAAATGCCAACTTCAAAAATGAAAGTGTCTGAATACAAAACTTGGTTGCAGGGTGAATTGCAAAAATTGGCAAGTGCTTCTGATAATGACGAAATAGAAATTAACTAATATGAAACTTAGCGAACACGTAGAACATATACGCCAACTCATTGACAAAGCATTTCGCAATCGCTTGGGCAGAATGGGCATAAATGAAGGACAACTGACAGCCATTGAAAATATGCCTGCTGAACGCAAACGAATGAAAACCATCCGTGAAGTGTTTATTGCAGAAACAGGCACTGTGGCTGATGCTTATGAGAAGTTGGTAGAAGAACTCACATTTACGTTGTTCAACCGCTTGGCGGCTCTCAAAGTGATGGAAGCCCATACCTTGCACCCTGAAATTGTAACCCGAAGAGAAAGCCACGGTGGTCGTTCCTTTGCTCACTTAGCTTGGTTGGAACAAAACCCCAATGCAAGAAATGAAGAAGCCGAAGGCTTGCTGATTTTCCTGGAAGACCAATTGCAAAAATTGGCAACCGATATTCCTTTATTCAGCCCTCAGCACCCTTATCATTTATTGCCTACTGCATTAGAATTGCAAGGCATCATCAATGCCTTTAATCAGGTAGAAACCGATACACAGGTAGAAACCGAAATTTGGAAAAGTGATGATGTACTCGGTTGGTTGTACGAAAGCTACAACAACTACAAAAAAGCAGCCCACAAAGCCAGTGGCGACAAAACAGAATACAACAAAGTAAGCATCCAAAGCCAAGTTTATACCCCACGTTGGGTAGTGCAGTTTTTGGTAGATAACAGTTTGGGGAAACTCTATTTAGAGATGTACCCCGATAGTGAAATACGCAATAAGTATAAAATTGCCAATGCTCCAAGTTCGCAAACAAGAGATAGAAAGCCCCTCCACGAAATAAGAATGATTGACCCATCCACAGGATCGGGCAATTATCTGTTGTATGGCTTTGATATGTATTACGATTTGTACATTGACCAAATAGAAAACTATGGTGCAGATTACAATGAAGCTGATGTTCCCAAACTTATTATTGAACACAACTTACACGGAGTAGATTTAGACGACCGTGCCATACAGTTGGCTCAGTTGGGTTTATACATTAAAGCAAAACGAAAAAAACGTACTGCCAAAATAGAGCATTTCAATATCGTTAGTTCTGACTTTTTCTTACCGGCTTACAATGATGTAAAAGATATTTTTGAAGATGGCAACGTAGGCGAAAGAGAAAGAAAGATTATTGAAGACCTTTGGGAAGACCTACAAAATGCTCACAAATTTGGCTCTCTCATTCGTTTAGAAGAAAAGCTACACTTTCAATGGTTCGGTAAGAAAAAAATTGATGTAGAAACTCAGTTAAGTATTCTTGAATTTGACCAACAAAATTTAGAAGCATACGAAACTTTCCGAACAAACTTTTTTACCAACTTACAAAAGGCAGTAGCCCAAAACACCGCCAAACAAGGGCAAACCTTCTTGAATACTAAAACACAGGATGCCATTACCTTTTTGCAACTACTTACCCAAAAGTACGATGTCGCAGTTGCCAACCCACCATATACCGATAGTGCCGATTTTGGACCCGAACTTAAAAAGTTTGTTGAAGCCAATTACAAACAGCCATATAAGTTCAATACCAACTTATACTCTATATTTATTAAAAGATGTTCAGACTTGACTTATTCAGGGGGGTATATTGGAATGATTCATCCTCTAACTTTTATGTTTATTAAAACATTTGCAGACACAAGGAAATTTTTAATTAACAATTCACACATTGAGATTCTTGTTGATTATGGTGCAGATTCAACAAATCTATTTGATGGAGCTTTTGCTTCAGCATCAGCATTTTATGTTTTAAAAAATTGTAAAAGTGAAAAAAAGTCTATTTTCATCTCTTTAGTGAAATATACAAGAACTCCAGAAGAGAAAAATAAAAAAAGTTATTTTCATCAAGCATTAGAAGATATTTCGTCTTCGTTATCTAACAAGCATAATTATGAACTTGACCAAAAAGAATTTGAACTAATTAAAGATTCACCGTTTATCTATTGGATATCAGAATCATTTAGAGCAAAATTTCAATCATTAACCTTAGATGAAGTATTAGATGCGAGACAGGGAGTTGCTACTGGAAACAATGAACGCTTTGTTAGATTTTTTTGGGAAGTTGATAAATCAAACATAACAACTTTTAAGGATTTAGAGTTTAAAAAATGGGTTCACTATCAAAAAGGTGGCCCATTTTGCAAGTGGTATGGAAATAACTGGACAATAATTGATTTTGATGATAAAGCACAATCAATACTTAGAAATCAAGGAAATCATTTACCAAGCTCCAATTATTATTTCAGAGAAGGTCTGACATACACATTTAGTGGTGGGTCGGCTTCTTTTCGTTATCTTGAAAAAAATCAAATATTTGATGTTTCTGGTTCTTCAATATTTACCAACGACAAATCACCTTCACTCTATTATTCCTTAGGATTTATAAATTCAAAAATAAGTCAGTACATCTTAGATTGCCTAAATCCAACTTTAAGTACGCAGGTTGGTGACTTAAAAAGAATTCCATTTGTAAATCCCTCAAAAGAAATTGAAAAGGTTGTATCTCTACTTGCAGAAAATAATGTTTTTTATAAAAAGAATTTATCCGAGTTTAACTTAATTCAGCCATCTTTCATTCAATCTCCTCTAACCGCTTTCCAAGAAGCATCGTTGAAAGACAGAGTATTGGCTTGCCTTAATTTTGAGAATGCCCAGCTCACTCAGGTATTATTAAATGAAGCCATTATCAATGAGCTTATTTTTGAAGTATATGAACTCAGTGATGCAGACCGTGAGCAAGTAGAAGCGAAAATGGGTATTTCCATTGGTTCATTAGCTGTTTTTAATGAAGCCCAAGATGCATTTTTAGTACAATTACAAAACCCAGTAGTAGAAGTTACAGAGCACATCCAGAACTTACCTATTACAACATTTGATGAACAGCAAGTAAGAGAAATTAAAGAAGCTTTCGCCACACTATACCAAAGCAATAATGATTTGGAAGAGTTTTGCATCCGCCATCAGGTCAACCCCATTAATGTATGGTATTGGTTCAAAGAAGCCAACACTCTGCCAGCAGCAAGAGCATCCGAAATTGCTTTAGAGTTTTTAGCAGATGCCATTCGTACACTTTTACAGCAAGATGATGATGGCATAATTCCATTGGTAGGCTTACCGGGCGAAGAAGCCCTAAGCCAACGCTTAGAGCAGCATTGTTTACAAAATGGCTTCACGGCAGCACAGTATATGCAGTTAGATAGTTTATTGGGGCGTTCTGTAAATGAATATTTGGAGCATCATTTCTTTAACCAATTGAGCAATCACCTCAACTTGTTTATGTACTTGCCCAAAACGCCATTTATATGGCATTTAAGCAGTGGGCAGCAGCAAGGCTTTGAAGCATACATTCTCATTTACAAATGGAACAGAGATAGCTTGTTTAAGCTCAAATCGCATTACATCAGCCACAGGGTACAAAATTTAGAATACCGCCAAATTACCCTGCAAGATGTAAATACAGCACAAGCACAAGCCGAGAAAGAAACCATCCGTTTGCAATTGCAAGAAATAAAATTGTTCACTATCAAAATAGACGAACTCATAGCCGAGGGCTACGACCCTAAATTGGATGATGGTGTAGGTAAAAACATAGCCCCATTACAAAAGAAAGATTTGCTAAGAGCAGAAGTGCTAAAAGCAAATCAATTAACAAAATACTTAAATGCAGATTGGTAATGACAGATAACTGGATAATACAAGATATAGAAAAACAAATTGCACAACGCAACAGAATGGTCATCATAGACCCTTCGGGCGAGTGTGCATACCTATTACCGCATATTGAAAAACACCAATATACCATACTTAAAACAGATGCTACCCATACTGAAGAGTGGCAACGGATTAAGGAAGAATTGATGTTGCGTTATGAAGCAGAAAGTACACACAAAAATGAAAAGGTAATATTTTATGTAACCCGTCCTAAAGCTGATTTAAGCTTTCTCTTTGATTATTGCTTCACACACGGTTGTGTGGATTTATCCAATCCTGTTGAGTGGTTACGTAAAAAACTATTTGCAACCACAGGGCATCAAATCACATTAGACAATCCAATGCTACTTACAGCAGCAAAGTTGGGCATTGGCAAAGACATTGCTTGGTGGAAAAAGATATTGCAAAATTTGGAAGAATTGGTTTCCATAGAAGATGAGTTAGTTCCTTTTCTAAGCAGTCCCGAAGGTTTTTTCAAAGACAAAGAAGCAGATGTAAAAAGACTTTTTGAAGAAAAGCTGTTTGAAATTATTAGTCAGTCTTATCGTAAAATGCCTTCAAAAACATTAGCAATAGAAGTAGTCAATCATTTATTTTCACGCTTAGTCAATAATGATGTTTCGCCAGAGCTACTTCGTATTTATCACAAATGGTTAGATAGCAACACCTATTCAAAAGCATTACAAGACTACATCGACTCCTATAAAATTGACACCCAACTTAATATTTGGAATGTTCATCCTGACCATTGCTTTGCAGCAATAGACAAAAAACAATTACACCAAATCACAGCCAATTTTAGAGATAAAGTATTTGTCAAGGAAAAGCTTCAAAAGCTAAATAACCGCATAAAAAGCAGAAAAGCTGCCAATTTTGTTCCGCAATGGTGGGATGATGTAATTACACTTTTTGAATTTGACAATAAGCCTTTGGCTCATTGTAATTCATTAGAAAAGGTATCATCATTTTATACTACGCAATTTCACAAAGCAGACAGAGCCATTCGTAATATCTATGCAGACTTCTTGCAGGAAGAAAATATTGTTCGACCATTACAAGAACATTACGAAAGCCTAAATCAAGAATTACTAGAGCACTGGTTTGACCATAGCAGCAATTATAAAACAGACCAACAAGGCTACCTACCGCAGTTAATTGCACAATCAAAACCCGGCACAGCTATTATTGTTGGTGATGGTGTTCGTTTTGAAATAGCAGCCTTTATTGCTTCGCAATTGCAAGGCAAATGCAAAATGGAAACCAACACAATGTTTGCAGATATGCCTTCGGAAACCGAACACAATATGAGTGCTTTGTATGTGGGCAATAATGAAGTTTTGCCAGTTCATAAAGACAGAGAAAAAAAATTGTCGGAGGTTTCAGGCAAGGAAATCACTTACTTGAATTTGGAAGCATTACACTATGGTATAAAAGCCGATTACCTAGTGCTAACCTACAAAGACATTGACAGTGCAGGAGAAAAACTTCAATTAGGAGCAATCAAATTATTCAATGAATTTGAAAATGTATTAACCGATAAAATTTTGTTACTACTGAATATGGGCTTCCAAAAAGTACATTTAGTAACAGACCACGGTTTTGTGCTTACAGGGCTTTTAGATGAAGCTGATAAAATAGACCCCATTACAGCAGGTAAAAAAGAAGTACACGAACGATTTGTAAGAACGATAGACAAACAGACCGATAAAGGTTGGTTGTCTTTTGAAAAGCCATACGGTGAGTTCAACTATGTGTATGCTGCAAAGAGCCATCGTCCATTCAAATCTAAGGGAGTATATGGTTTTTCTCACGGTGGTTTCACACCGCAAGAAATAATCATTCCTAATTTTGTTTTCAGCAAAGAAGCTGCCGTTACCAAAGGATTGGAAGTTAACATCCTAAACAAAAAAGAACTAAGCGAAGTAACTGGTGAATTGTTTGGCTTGAAAATTCAAGCCACAGCCAAAGCAGATGACTTATTTTCTGCAAGCAGAAAAATACAGGTATTACTGTATGCCAACAATATAAAATACAGTAGTAGCAACATCATTACCATTGAGCCGGGTGCTATTCAGTCATTTGATTTTTCGTTTGGTGGCAATAACGAAATAATAGCTGTGATAGTAGATGCCACCAACCAAGAACAAATTGATTCAGTCAAAATCAAAAAATCAAACGCCAGAGATTTAGGCGGCCTCATATAAAAATTGAATTATGATAGTTTTAGACGACTTAGATAAAAAAGCATTAGACCACTTTAGGGGCTTTGTTGTAAAGAAAGACCTTGTGGGTATCATCAAAGGTGGTGCAAATGTTCCAGCGTTTGTGTTGGAGTATTTATTAGCCAATACTTGCAGTACCGAAGATGAAGAAAAGCTAAAGGAAGGAATGGAAAATGTAAAAACCATTCTAAGAAACC
>JAGOGG010000128.1 GCA_017996795.1 Sediminibacterium sp.
AGCCTGTTTATAAGCACCTTGACCTTCTCTCAAGAAAATTGGAATTTTAAATTGCACGCCCCATACATAATTGTTTTGCAGCAAAGCACCTCCAAAATCTTTCATCACATTGAAGCCTTGGTTTAATAAATTGGCTTTAATATTTAAAGAAGGAAGTAAAGACTGAAACTTTAATTTTCTTTGTACTTCTAATGCTTCTAACTCAAAAGCTAAACTTCTTAATGTTGGGTTTTCTGTATTGGCTCTATTGATTAATTGTTCAGGGTCTTCTACTGCTAAGTATAGTTGAAACTGAACCGTATCAGGCACTAAATTATCATTCAATAAATAAGCAGCGTCATTTTCATTCCATAAAAAATTAGCCAGCTCAAGTTGTGCATTAACTAATTTAGCTTTTGCATCTGCTTGTAATAATTGAAATTGTTGAACTTGAGTGAGTGCTTCAATGGTATCAATTAAAGCTCGGTCTCCATTTTGGTAAGCCAATTTAACCAGTCTAAAACGGTCTAGACTCACTTGCAAAAACTGGCGATAAATACTAAATAGTTGATAGGAGCCAGCCCATTGCCAGTAAGCATTGTAGGCATCAAATAATAAATCATTCTGCATTTTAAGTCGGTCTTGCACACTCTGCTGAGAAAACAATACCGCTTGTTGCAAATTAGCCCTACGTTGGTCTATTAGCAAGCCTTTTAATAAAGGCATTTCTACTCCTAGATAACTACTCTGGCCTCTTGTAATTTGATTATTTAAAAACAACCCTCCATTGTCTTCAACTCCAGCTTTAATATCCATACCCCCAATTCTGGTAGGTAGTTTTAATTCTGGATTAGTAGAGAAATAATAATTTTTTCCATCAAATGTTTTTCTACTTGCATCCAATTCTATGGTAGGATCAAAGCCACCCCTTGCACTCAAAAATGCAGCATTCGCTTTTTCAACTTTTATATTTGCTTGCTTGGCTATTGGATGAAAAGTCCTAACCTGTTCAATAAATTTTTCAGGACTTAAAACTTGGGCATTTGTATTGAACGCCCCTGCACAGCCAATTAAGAAGATCAATTTTCTCATGGCTATTTCCCCTTTTGTTCTTTAAGGTCCGTGCCTTGCATTGGCTTGTAATATTCAGGAGGGAATCCATTGATATTTCTCCATAATTCGTATCCAATTGGCACATCTTTTAAAAGCGCAATTCCATTTGCACCCCCACCCATTCTAAGCTGACGTGGCCAAGCTTTTTCTGAAGGATCTTCAATCACTAACAGCCTAAACTTTCCATTGCTGCTCACAGAGGTCTCTACTGCAGCTACAACTCCACCAAATGTTCCATAAGATGCAGCAGGCCAACCCGAGAATACAATTGCAGGAAATCCATCAACAACAAACCTGATTTTTTGACCAATTGCCAATAGTGGCAAGTCCATGGGTTCTGCAAATAACTCTACCGCATATTTTATATTATCAGGAACTATTTCTACAATCATATCACCCTCTTTAACCATTTCTCCAATACCTGCTTTACGGGCTTTGGTAATTTGACCATCCTGGGGTGCTGTGATATAATAGAGCTTATTTCGAATATCATAATTACTATACGCATTCTGTAATTTGGCTACATCTGCTTCGCCTGTTGCCATATTAGACAACGACCCAAATTGCTCGCCTTGCGCTTTCGCTATTTTATCAGTGTATTCTTGGATAGTTCCATTTTTTTCAATTCGAATAGCGGTTAACTCTTGTTTCGCTTGTAAAAATTTATTCTCGGCACTGATTTTTTTAGCCAATGCATTCTGGTAGCTTACTTTTCTTCTTTCGAAATCAACTAAAGAAATTACCCCACTATCTAACATATTTTTTGCAGCATCAATTTGTCTTTTAGTTACAGACAATTCATTCAAAACTGCACCCAAATCAATACTATCACTCACTACTTTTAAGGCCTGCTGACGAAGTTTAACATCCAACTGGTCTAATTTCAAATCCCTTGCTTCTTCCAAAGCATTGATTTGTGATACTGCTGTTGCAGCTTTATTGCCATAGCCGTCCACCGCAATTTGCTTTGCATCAATTTGTTTCTTGGTTCTATTCAGTAATTGAGGATCAAAATAATCTGTCTTAACCTCACCAATCTGCATGATGGTATCTCCTTTCTTAACAAAGTCGCCTTCTTTTACATACCATTTTACTACACTACCAGCTAATATGGTATTCAATTCTTGTGGTCGGTCTTCTTGCCTTAAAGCAGTAACAGCACCTTTTGCACGTATATTTTGTGTCCATGGTAAAAAGAGTACCACCAACAATACAAACAAAGAAGCCCACATCCACTTTTTTACATTGTTTTTATTTTGAATTCTATAAATGCCTTTGTAAGAACTGAATTTACTCTGCTCAAACTCTTCTTCTATTACCGTGCTAATGAATTTATTACTGGCCATAATTTTCATTTAAAAGTGAAGCAATACTTGACCAATTTCCAGCTGCTTTAACAAACCCATCTTGCAAATAAATTACTTTATTACAACGGGCTGCAATTTCAACATCATTGGTAGCAATGATAACTGTGGCATTTTCCTCAGAAAATATATAATCCTGAATATTTTGTTTGTATCGTTTCTCTAAAAAGTTGAGGGGTTCTTCAAGTAATAATAACCGCTTTTTTCCCAACAGCGCCCTCAGCAATAAAATATCTTGTCTTATTTTACTATTCAACCGCTTTCCGGTTGGGTCTAGAAGTGTATCATATCCTTTTGGTAAACTTTGTATAAAACTGGTTAGTCCGCATCTGTTCACTAAATCGGTGACTTCATCGTATTGTATATGACTACTGCCCATCGTAATATTTTCCCAAATTGTTCCGTGAAAAATATCCTGTTGACTAAGCAAAATTCCTGTTTGAGATCGAACTGAGTGTAGGTTATAGTTACCCATTGGTATACCATCCACTAAAATAGATCCAGTGAAATTTTTAAACGCTCCAGTTAATAACCGCAGAATGGTTGATTTACCTGAGCCTGATTCTCCCATGATACATACTTTATCACCTGCTGCTATATCTAGTTGTAACCCTTCTAATGCTTTTGATTGATTTCCATATACAAATCCAACATTTTCAAATAAAATGGAAACGCCTTTATTCAAATCTGATAATTCAACCGTTCCCTGTGTTTCAATTTCGCTCTCCGTAATCTTACTCAATTTTTCTACTGATGTAAGTACATCATACACTTTATCCATATTCAATATCAACTTCTCTACAGAAGCAATAATGCTTAAAATCACAATATCTGCTGCAATGAATTGTCCTATATTAATTTGTTGGTCTACCAATAAAACCGCCCCTACTATAAGCATTGCAGCTGTAATCAATACCTTAAACATGATTAAACTCCAATACTGAGTAAGCAACACTTTAAAATAAGTGGTTCTGGCATGTAAATAATTGGAAACAATACCATCCGTTTTTTTAATATTTAATTCGGTACCCCTAGAGTATTTAAAAGATTTAATTACTCTCGCCATTTCTTCTAACCAAGCTGCCGTTGCATATTTTTGATCACTTGCTTCAATACTTGCTTGAAATCCTGCTGGAAGGGTAAAGCGCATAATCAAATAACCTATCAAAGCCAATACAGCACCGAATGCTATAAAAACTGGATGATAAAAAGAAAGTAAAATCAATCCAAAGAAAATCTGAATGATTGCTGCCGGAACGTCAAGCAATAATTTCTCGACTGCTTTTTGTAAAGAAATGGTATCAAAAAATCGATTGACCAATTCTGGTAAATAATAGGCATCTAATTTTTCAATATTCATTTTAGGTAATCGATCTGCAAATTCAAACGAGTAGCGAACAAATATTTTCTGTTGAATTTTTTCTGTTACTTGTAGTTGCCTTACCTGCAATAAACCATATATAATTACGGCTGCTACAACTAAAACAATCAATACCACAATAGATGTAGAGAGTGATCCCGCCAAAACAAAGCCAATAATGGTTTGGATACCCAATGGCATTGCAAGGCTTAATATACCTGCTAGAATGGCAAAAGCGTATATGGAAGAAACATCTTTTTTATCTAAATTAAGTAGCTCTAAAATCTTGCGAGCTGCACCCATTGGTGATACTATATTCTTACTTTTTTCCATTGCGGGCAATATTACAAGTATTATACCTAAAGTAGTTTAACTACCAATAAGCTTTTGTGAAAGTGATTGGCTAAATATTCCTAATATGAATAAAGGGCCAATATTTATCTAAAGATCATCAAATTCATAAATTTCATCAATATGGGTTCCTGCCCGCATCTCATAGATTGGCTTTACCAAACCATCATGCAAATCGTACACCCAACCATGAAGATCAGGGCCTTGACGCTCCTTCCATGATTTTTGAATAATAGAGGTTTTAGCTAGATTCAATACCTGCTCTTGTACATTTAACTCAATCATTCTGTTCAATTGTATATTTTCATCTTGAATCGCATCAATTTCTTCTCTATGAAAACGATGAACGTCTTTAATGTTTCGAATCCATTTGTTAATAATTCCAAAATTATGGTTGGTCATGGCCGCTTTTACACCACCACATCCATAATGACCGCATACAATGATATGTTTCACTTTTAATACTTCAACTGCATATTGCAATACACTCAACAGATTCAAATCTGTATGAATGACCATATTGGCAATATTGCGATGAACAAAGATTTCTCCAGGTTGGGTTCCTGTTATTTCATTTGCTGGAACTCGGCTATCGCTGCAGCCAATCCATAAAAAATCGGGGGTTTGCACATCAACCAATCGATTAAAATAGTCTGGATCGTCATGTAGTTTTTCTTTTGCCCAAGCCTTATTTTCTAAGAGTAATCGTTCGTATGAATTCATAAATAAAGTTTATGGCTGTTTAAATAATAAATGCATGGGTTGATAATTCCCTTTTTTAACATGCACTTTAATTCCTCTTGAAGGTGCTGTTTCAATAAAATCGTTGATTTCTTCAATTATATCTTTATCAATAAAATCTGCTCTTGTTGCATCAACCATTACAAAAGAATGATCAGGAAAAGATTGTAAATGCTTTTTAATAATGGGTTTATTTAAAAAGGAAACATCCTTTCGAAGTCTGATCAAATAATTATTATCATTCACAACCAAAATAGCAGACCTGAAATTGCTTCTTACTAAATAAAATAAACTCACCAACATTCCCACAATAATTCCGGTTAGCATATCAGTTAAAAAGATAGCAATTGTGGTTGCTATATAAGGCATAAACTGATCCCAACCTTTATCGTAAAACAATTTGATTTCTTTAAAACTTACCAGCTTAAAACCAGTATAAATAAGCACTGCGGCTAGAGCAGACAAAGGAATTTTACTCAATAATCCGGGAATAAAAACCACACAGAGTAAAAGTAAAATACCATTTATAATAGTTGATTTTTTAGTTTGTGCGCCTGCATTTACATTAATTGAACTTCGTACAATCACCGAAGCAACTGGCAAACCACCGATTAAGCCCGAAAAAATATTGCCAATACCTTGGGCTTTTAATTCTCTATTGGTAGGAGTAATTCGTTTTAAAGGATCCAGTTTATCAATCGCTTCAACTGCTAATAGTGTTTCTAAACTTGAAATAATGGCTAAGGAAAAAGCAACCACCCAAATAGTTGGATTAAGAATTAAACTAAAGTTAGGCAGGGTAAAAAAAGAAATGAAGTCGGTTAGGTCTTTCGAAATAGGAAGACTTACCAAATGGCTTGCTTCTAATTTGGCGCTAGAATTGGTGTACTCAAAAAAATAGTTAGCAACCGTTGCAAGTAAAACAACTAATAAAGGAGCAGGAATTAAATTCATCCATTTTGTCTTCTTTATCAATTTGGTTTGCCAAATCAGTAAAATACCTAAACTAATTAATCCTATTAATAAAGCAGTAGAATTGATGGCGCTGAATGCTTGTGGAATTTCTGTAAAAGTATTTTGTTGATCATTTTGAAAGAAACGTTCATCGCCTTCAAAATCTACGTCGTAGCCAACTATATGCGGAATTTGTTTTAGAATTAAGATGAGTCCTATAGCAGTTAACATGCCTCTTATAACCGAGTTAGGTACATAGTGAGCAATGACTCCCGCTTTAAAAAATCCTAAAATGATTTGGAAAATACCCGCTAAAACAACTGCTACTAAAAATGCCTCATAAGAGCCCAAGCTAGTAATTCCCATTACCACTATTGCAGTTAAAGCAGCAGCTGGACCTGTTACAC
>JAGOGG010000129.1 GCA_017996795.1 Sediminibacterium sp.
CCCTTATACAGGGATCTATTACCGAACTGCCATTTGCCAATAATACCTATGATTTAGTTTGTGCTTTTGATGTGATAGAACATGTAGAAGACGACAACAAAGCAGTATCAGAAATGATGCGGGTTTGTAAACCTGGTGGTCATATTGCAATAACGGTTCCGGCCTATGCGTTTTTGTGGGGGGAGCATGATGTGATTAACCAACATTTTAGAAGATATACCAAAACTGAACTGCTGGGATTATTAAAAAACCATCCTGGCAAAATTGTGTATCAAACTTATTTCAATTCCATTCTTTTTTTACCCATTGCTGCATTTCGTTTAATAGCAACTGGACTAAATAAATTGAAGGGGCCTAAAAAAGAAAACATTGAATCCGATCATGCCATATTTGGTACTGAAGGATTTTTTAATAACTTGTTAGCAGGAATTTTCTCCATCGATTATTATTTTTTGAAATGGGGAATACGTTTTCCTGCAGGTGTATCCATCATGGTATTTTTTAAAAAAGAAAGTGAATGAGTTCTAAATTGGAGAAAATCATTTTTCATAAATGGGAAACAGCCAAATTTGGATCGGTTTACCTTATCTATTGCATTTGGTTTTTATTAGCTGCTTTTGCTGTTACAGCCGAAATGAGCAGAGGCTTAACAGGGATAGATAATTATTTAATCTTCGAAGGTGTTTTTAAACACGTAGTTCAAGAAAAATATTTGTTTAGCTACTATCCAGAAGAATATGTATCCTTCAATAACTATGGTCCAGCATTTTCTTTAGTGATTGCACCATTTGCATTACTCCCTACATATATAGGATGTTTTTTTTGGGCAATGGCCAATGCGGCTGCATTATTTATTGCACTAAAAATGCTTCCACTAGAAGAGAAACAAAAAATTATTTTGTACTGGATTGTATTGATTGAAATGATGACATCAATACACAGTGTTCAGTTCAATCCAATGTTTACTGCATTTTTCATTTTCACATTTGTTTTCACATTAAGAGGTAAAGATTGGATTGCAACTTTATTTATCGCATTAGGCATACTAACTAAATTATATGGAATTGCTGGATTAGCTTTTTTCTTCTTTTCAAAGAATAAAATTCAATTTATTATTTCCTTAATGGTTTGGTTAACCGTAATTGTTGCGGCACCAATTCTTTATTCTAGCTATGATTATATTGTTCAGAGTTATGAAGATTGGTATTACCAAATCATTAGAAGAAATCAGCAGAATATTGATAATTCAAGAACAGCCGGAATGCAGGATATTTCTGTTCCAGGAATGATTCGCAGAATATTTAAATACTATGGCCCTATTGACTTCCCAATCATTGCTGCAGCTGGAGTATTATTTGGTATTCCGTTATTAAAAAAACAAAATCAAGACCATCCGAATTTTAAATTAAACTATTTAGCATTGGTGCTAATATCGGTGGTGATTTTTAGCTCTGCCGCAGAAAGTCCCACATTTGTGATAGCAGTAACTGGTGCAGCAATTTGGTTTATTACACAACAACAACCATATTCAACAAAAATTAAAGCAACCATATGGTTATTATTTTTGCTAACAATATTATCACCAACCGACTTAATACCACCCTATATTAGAATCAATTTTATTCTTGCGTATTCTTTGAAAGCTTTACCTTGTTTCATCATCTGGTGCTGGTTAATTATCAGCTGCTGGAAAATTCATCTGCCTAAAATACCTTCAAAATGAGCAAGATGGTTGTTTTTGTAATACCTGCATGTAACGAACAATCAAATGTGCTCGTGATAGCTGGAGCCATTAAAAATATCATTGCTCCATTGAACTATGATTATCGAATTTTATTTGTAGATGATGGTAGTACCGATCAAACTTTACCCGTTTTAAAAGCAGAAGCCACTTCAAATAAACATATTCATTTTATCAGTCTATCTAGAAATTTTGGTCACCAAAATGCCTTAAAAGCAGGATTAGATTTTGCGGATGGCGACTGTGTGATTATGATGGATGCAGACTTACAGCATCCCCCAGATTTAATTCCGGTATTATTACAAAAGTGGGAAGAAGGAACTGATATTGTTTATACCATCCGAAAAGAACAGACCGACCTCTCTTTATTAAAAAGAAAAACATCTGCTATATTTTACGACATCATCAATAATATGTCTGATATAGAATTGGAGCAGGGAACAGCAGACTTTAGGTTAATGGATCGCAAAGTAGTGGAAGCTTTCAAACAAATTAGAGAACATGATTTGTTTATCAGAGGCTTGGTTAAGTGGATGGGCTTTAGTCAATCAGGAGTAGCTTATTATCCTGCAGCACGATTATCGGGTGAGTCTAAATATACCATCAAGAAAATGGTGCGATTTGCCTTGCAAGGAATCACATCTTTTAGTACTAAACCCTTGTACATGGCGGCATATCTTGGATTTAGTTTTGCTTTTCTTTCGGTTTTATATATTCCTTATATCATTTATAGTTTTTACCAAGGCCATACTGTTTCAGGCTGGGCGTCTATAGTTGCTGCCATTGCTTTTTTTGGGGGATTACAGCTGATGATTCTTGGAATCATTGGACTTTATTTGGGCAAACTATTTATGCAAAGCAAGAGTAGACCACATTATTTGGTTAAAGAAACGAATTTGTGAAAATGAATAGGCAGGTATTATTGAGTTTTGATGTAGAAGAGTTTGATATGCCTTTAGAATATCAATTTAATATACCTGTTGATGAACAAATGCGAATTGGGATAGAAGGACTTAATGCTATTACGCCTATATTAGAAACTGTTCCTAGTACTTTATTTACCACCGCCAATTTTGCCAATCATTGCCCTGAAAGAATCAGCAAGCTGGCTTTATCACACGAAATTGCTTCACATACCTTTTATCATACAGCTTACGAAACAGCCGACTTATTAAAATCTAGATTGCGATTAGAAGAAATTTCTGGGCAAAAAATAACAGGATTAAGAATGCCTAGGATGCGTCCTGTTTTAATGGAAGATGTTAAAGCAGCTGGGTACACTTATGACTCATCCATCAATCCAACTTGGTTGCCGGGGCGATACAATAATTTTCATTTACCCAGAACAGTTTACACAGAAAATGGTATCAAAAGAATACCTGCTTCGGTAAGCCCTGGTATAAGGATACCCTTATTCTGGTTGAGTTTTAAGAATATGCCCTATGCTTTGTATTTGAAACTTTGTCGTCAAACCATCGCCAAAGACGGGTATATCTGCTTATATTTTCATCCTTGGGAATTTACCCCTATTGAGCAATTTGGGTTACCAGGCTATACTAGAAGGTGGTGCGGGCCGGCTTTAGTAGAACGTTTATTTCAGTTAGTAAAAGATTTATCAAAAGATGCTGAGTTCGCTACAATGAACCAGATCTAGTAGTACAAACTTAAACACCCATTAGCTACTTTAAAATTATCTAATTCAACCTTGTATTTTATGGTTAGCATTTATTTGGATTACTGAGTTATTATTTAGACATTTGTCTAAATATCTAAAAGTCGTGAACATTCTTTTTAAAGCACTAAATGATGAAACCAGAAGGGGGATTCTCGAGCTTTTAAAAAAAAGAGATATGTCTGCAGGTGAAATTGCAGAGCAATTCAATATATCTAAACCCAGTATCTCTCATCATTTAGACTTATTAAAACAAGCGGGTTTAGTAGTTGCAAATAAAGATGGACAATTTATTCATTATTCTATCAATACTACCGTGATGGATGAAATGCTAAAATGGATGATGCAGTTTAAATCTAAAAAATAAGCGGATGAAATCAACATCAATAAAAGAAATTGTAGTGCTGGTCTTTATAATTGGGCTCCCATTTTTATATTTAGCAAGCATTTATGAATCCTTACCAGCAGTAATTCCAACTCACTTCAATTATAAGGGCGAGGCTGATGGAACTGGTGAAAAGTCTACACTAATTGTAGTATCTATTTTCATGTCATGTGTTTCGGTATTTACTTACTTAATAGTAAAAAATGCAAACAAAATAGATCCTAAAAAAAATACCCAATCACCTGAATTGCTTCAAAAGATTGCGTACATGATTGTAGTTTTCTTATGTGCGATTCTATTGGTGATTATCCAATCTTCTAAAACTGGATCAATGAAATCGAATCAATTTTTAATGCCCCTAATTGGGTTATTGTTTGCTGGTTTAGGTAATTTTATGCACAGCATAAAACCCAATTATTTTATTGGAATGCGTTTACCCTGGACTTTAGAAGATCCAGAGAATTGGAGAAAAACACATCAACTAGGCAGTAAAATATGGATGATTGGAGGTATGCTTATTGCAGTTAGTTCTCCATTTTTACCGAATACAAGTGGATTCATTTTTTCGATGATTGTTTTATCAGTGATGGTGGTTTATCCCATTGTTTTTTCTTATCGTTTATTCAAAAAGTCAAAAGCTGAATGATGATTTACAAATTTATATTAGGAGTAGTTGTTTTTACTTTTTTGAGCTTTATTGGAAAAACACAAACAATAGAAGGCTCTTGGAAAGGGAATATTGATGCCGGTGGAAATCAATTGCCATTGGTATTTCATATTAAACAAACGAATAGCCAGTGGGAAACTGTTTTTGATAGCCCTGCTCAAAATGCATATGGCATTAAAACAGGCTCAACACAAATAAAGAATGATAGCATCATTATTGTTATTCCTGCAATCAATGGGAGTTATAAAGGAAAATGGAATGGAACCAATCAAATAGATGGTGTATTTCAACAAGGTAATTTTAATACAGCACTCATACTTACCAAAACAAATGAACCCGCTAATGTAAATACTCCTAAACCAATTGTAAGACCGCAAACACCCAAAGCACCATTTGATTATTTGAGTGAAGAAATCAAATTTACCAATGCAGATCAAACCGTTCAATTTGGAGCAACGCTAACCTTACCAAGAAATAAAAAAGACTTTCCAACTGTAGTACTGATTTCAGGAAGTGGCGCACAAGATCGTGACGGAACCATGTTTGATCACAAAATATATTGGGTATTGGCAGATCATTTAACGAAAGCTGGAATTGGCGTATTAAGAGTAGACGATAGAGGGGCAGGTACCACCAGTTTAGGTCCTAATCCACAATTGCTCACCAGTAAAGATTTTGCTAAAGATGTAGAAGCAACCATTCAATACTTATTAACCAGAACAGAAATCAATCCTAAAAAAATTGGATTAATCGGTCACAGTGAAGGAGGAGCTATTGCCCCAATGGTAGCTGTTACCAATAGGCAAGTTGCTTTTATTATTTTATTAGCTGGGCCCGGTGTTCCTGGCTATGAAATTTGGAATGACCAAATGCGCAGAAATTTTATTCAACCCAATTTGTCTATAACCGACTATTCCATTGCAGCTTCTTTAGTAAATGAAATGAACAGTCATTTTAGATTCAGCACAGAAGCGGATACAATTAAAGCCAACTTGAAAAAATCATATACTAATTGGAAGCAAGTTAATTCTGCTTTAAACGAGTCCAAACTATTTACTGCCAAAGGAATTGAACCATATTTAGGTTTAGTGAATCAATTCAAATCTGCGTTGGCTTGGTTGCAATTTTTTATGAACTATAATCCCGCTGAAAATTTATCCAAATTAAAAATACCTGTACTGGCTTTAAATGGGGCTTCAGACATACAAGTAAAAGCAGTAGAAAATATTAACGGCATTGAACAAGCCCTGAAGAAAGCAAAGAATAAAAAATTTGAAGTAAAAATATTTCCTTCCCTTAACCATTTATTTCAAACATGCACTAGCCCTGAACAATCCTATGGAGCTATTGAAGAAAGTTTTTCACCGATAGCGCTTCAACTAATGAGTGACTGGATCAATAAAACAAATCAATAGTCATGAATTATTTAGCCCATGCATATTTCTCTTTTGGAGACCCAGCCATTTTAACTGGGAACATGATCAGTGATTATGTGAAGGGTAAAAAACAATTTGACTATCCAATCGCCATTCAAAAAGGAATAAAGCTGCATAGGGCAATTGATCAGTTTACCGATGACCATGCCACCACTAAAGCCATTAAGCAGATTTTTTCTCCCTTGGTTAGGCTTTATGCTGGCGCTTTTGCAGA
>JAGOGG010000130.1 GCA_017996795.1 Sediminibacterium sp.
GCTTTGAAGGGCTCTTTCTTGGGCAATAAAAGCAACTTTCTCTTGCTCAATAGCCGCTTCTTCAGTGGCAATTTCTGCCTCAAGCTGCATTTTCTTATCTAACTCTAACTCTTGTTGCTCGGTTAATTCGCGATAAGAAATATTAAATCCTTCTAAAGCAGCTTTAGCCAATTCAACCGCTACTTCTTTGTACTCTTTTTTAATTTCATAAAACTTCTCTGCCTTTCGAGCCTGGCTTTCCAACGTTTTTAATTGGTTATTGATTTCAAATAAAAGGTCTTCAATACGAGCCAAGTCTTGCTCTGTAGCATCCAATTTATTCTTAGCTTCTTTTTTACGGGTTTTATAAATAGTAATTCCGGCCGCTTGCTCCAACATTCTTCTACGGCTATTCTCTTTGTCTTTAATGATATCGTCTACCATTCCCAATTCGATGATGGCATAACTGTCGGTACTCACCCCAGTATCCAAAAACAAATTATGAATATCCTTCAACCTACAAGTCACATCGTTGAGTCGGTATTCACTCTCCCCATTTTTATAAAATCTTCTAGTGACAGTTACCGTACTAAATTCGGTAGGGAGTAAATTTTTGGTGTTCTCAAAAGTTAAACTCACTTCAGCCAATCCACTTGCACTTCTGGTTTTACTTCCGTTAAAAACCAATGCTTCTAAATTCTCACTTCTTAAAGCAGAAATCTTTTGCTCTCCAATTACCCAACGAATGCTATCGATGATATTGCTTTTTCCACAACCGTTTGGACCAATGATCCCTGTTATGCCTTCATCAAAGCTTACCACTGTTTTATCAGCAAAACTTTTAAACCCCTTGATTTCTAATGATTTTAATCTCACGTTATCGTTGTTTAGTACTTGCGAACATAAGGTAAAAGAAGAAGATTTAATAGGGCTAGAGACCCATTGTGAATAAGAAGCGAGTTATCCACCAAAAATGTGAATAGACTTCAAATTAATATTGAAGTTATATTTGTTTGATGCAGTCTATAGTTTTCACTGTTACCAACGATATTAGCTATGACCAGCGCATGCATAGAATCTGCAGCAGCTTGGCAGCACATGGGTATCAGGTAAGGATTATAGGGGTGAATCGGGTGGGATCAATCCCGCTGCCCATTCCACCACTCTATGGTACATCCTATCAGCAACAGCGCTTAAACTGTATTTTTCAAAAAGGACCTCTATTTTATTTAGAATTTAATATTAGGTTGCTCATTGTATTATATTCATTATCATATGATATAGCATGTGCAATTGATTTAGATACCATCCTTCCAGTATGGGTAGCAACTTGGTTCAGAAGCAAGAAAAGGGTCTATGATGCCCATGAGTATTTCATCGAAATGAAGGAGGTTCGAACCCGACCAAGGGTACAGGCCGTCTGGAAATGGATAGAACGAACAGCAGTTCCTCATTTCAAACAGGGTTATACGGTCAACCAACACTTGGCCGACCTATTTTACAATCGACTTCAAATTAAACTTGAAGTCATTCGAAACCTTCCTTCTGGCCAAAACCAACCCAATATCAGCCATACCAATACCATTCAAAAAGGCGCCGTTTTGGCAGAAGAACCCAAGAAACAGGATCATTTACTATATACTTTTACTTCAAATAAACTAGTACAATTAATTAATAATCAGTTTAAATCAAAATTTATTATATATCAAGGGGCTGTGAACCAGGGAAGGGCTTTTGAACAGCTTATTCCAGCAATGCAATGGGTGAACGCTCCGCTCTTAATTGTAGGTCAAGGGAACTTTTTAGCCCAAACTACCGCCTTAATTAAGGAGTATGGCCTGGAACAAAAAGTCTTTATTCATCCCCCCATACCCCCAGCTGAATTAAAAATGCTGACCCCAATAGCCCATATTGGAATCACCATTTTTGAACCAGAAGGGATTAATCAGTACTATTCTTTGGCCAATCGCTTCTTCGATTATATGGCCGCAGGTATACCCCAGGTATGTGTAAATTATCCAATGTATGCTGAAATTGTAAAAGCCCACCCTTTTGCATTCCTCATTAATAATACTGAACCTTCCACAATTGCATCGGCATTGAACAATTTACTATCAGATGATGTTCTTTACAACAGACTCCAACTAGAATGTTCCAAAGCAACTAAAGTGTTGAACTGGGAGAACGAGTCCAATCAATTAATAGCCTTTTATAGCCGCCTCTAATTTTGGAAAAGCATTTACATATTATTTCTTTTGACGTACCCTACCCTGCGAATTATGGGGGTGCCAGTGATGTATTTTATAAACTACCTGCATTTCAAGCTCAGGGAATCAAAGTACATTTTCATTGTTTTGATTATGGCAGGGGTCAACAAAAAGCATTGGATCAGTATTGTGCCAGTGTTCATTATTACCAACGTACCGAAGGGCATAAGGGCTTTTCGAGTAAGCTGCCCTATATCGTTAGTAGCCGCATTAACGAAGAACTTTACCAGAATTTACTCCAAGACAATCATCCCATTTTCATGGAAGGGGTGCATTGCACTTATCTATTACAAGATAATCGGTTTAAAGAAAGAGCCTGTTTCGTACGGCTGCACAATGTAGAATACCAATACTACCGAGACTTATATCAAAATGCCAGCTCCCTTTTTAAAAAAGCGTATTACTGGAACGAGTCTAGATTACTCAAAAAATACGAAGCCAATTTAGCGGGCAAAGCTACTTTTTGGGGAGTCAAGGAAGCCGATAACGATGTATATCGCCATGAATTTGGCTGTAAGAATATTGAAGAGCTTTCTTTATATATACCCGATTGGAAGTTAAGTGCAGAAGAAGGCATTGGCTCTTATTGTTTGTACCATGGCGACTTAAGTGTTGAAGCCAATGAAAAAGCCGCCACTTGGCTCTTAGAGAAAGTCTTTAAAAACTTAGAGATCCCATTCGTAATAGCCGGCAAAAATCCCTCCGAAAAACTAAGAAAACTGGCTTACTCCAGTAAATATTCTTGCTTAGTGGGCAACCCCACCGAAAAGGAAATGCAGGATATGATTGCCAAAGCACATATTCATTTGTTGCCTTCTTATATAAAAACAGGCATGAAAGTAAAATTGCTGAATGCCTTATTCAATGGAAGACATGTGGTCGTAAATGAAGCCACCATTGCCGATTCTGGCTTGGAACCACTTTGCCATATAGGAACCACGGCCAATGCATTTAAAGACCTGGTTGCACAGTTGTATCACCAGCCTTTTACTGAAGATGAAATAAAGTTACGCAACAAAATTTTGGTGCCTCGCTTCAACAATGAAGCCAATGCAAAAAAACAGATTGGTTGGATCTGGGGTTAATTGGCTGCACTATCTGCTACCCTTCCGTTTTCGGTTTTCAACATTCTACTTGGGTAACGATTGATTACAATAAAATCATGGGTAGCCATTACTACAGAAGTACCATAGTCCTTGGCAATTTGAAACAGCAACTGCATAATTTCATCGCTGGTTTCTGGATCTAAATTTCCGGTAGGCTCATCCGCCAATACGAGTTTAGGGGAGTTGAGCAGCGCCCTAGCAATTTCAACCCTTTGTTGTTCGCCACCACTCATTTCGAAAGGCATTTTTAAACCCTTGCTTTTTAACCCTACTTTCTCTAATACGTCTGCTATTTTTTCTTCCATCAAACGTTCGTCTTTCCAGCCCGTTGCTTTCAAAACAAACTTGAGGTTCTCATGCACATTGCGATCGGTTAAGAGTTGAAAGTCTTGGAAAACTACGCCCAAGTTTCTGCGCAAGAAAGGAACTTTTTTCCAATCCATCCCTCTTAAATTAAACCCTACTACAGAAGCTTCTCCTTCGGTTAGCGTTAATTCTCCATATAAAGTTTTTAATAAGCTACTCTTACCTGTTCCGGTTTTACCCACCAAGTAAACAAACTCTCCCTTATTAATAGTGAAATTGACGTCTTGTAAAATCAGGCTATTGCCCTGGTATATATTTACATTCTTTAAAGAGACTACTGTTTCAGACATATTGTACATAATATAGTATTACAAATATAAGTGCTCCGCCAATAAGCAATCGTTAATATTGATAAGATACTTCTCCAAAAGAACCCTTTAACAATAAGGAAGAATGGCCTGCAGTTGCGGCTTCTACCCTTCCTACAATTTGGGCTTCAATGCCCAAGCTTGCTGCAGTTTCAATCATTTGGTTCGCTGTTGCTTCATTGGTGAAAATCTCTAATCGATGTCCCATATTAAATACCTGGTACATTTCTCTCCAATCTGCACCAGAATTCTCTCTGATTAATTCAAACACTGGTGGAGGGGTAAACAAATTGTCTTTAACAATATGCAAGGGCTTGGGTAAATACTTCATGCACTTGGTTTGACCACCGCCACTGCAATGAATTACTCCGTGTATTTGATCAAAATGTTGATCCAATAATAGTTTCATCAAAGGCGCATAAGTTCTAGTTGGAGACAATAAAAGCTTTCCAATAGAAATATGCTTTCCACCAATATTAATGGTATCCGACATTTTATTTTTACCAATGTAAACCACTTTGTCTTGCAACTTGGGTTCAAAGGATTCAGGATATTGGCGGGCATACATTTTATCTAATACATCATGTCTTGCACTGGTTAATCCATTGCTGCCTAAACCACTATTGTATTCGGTTTCATAATTGGCTTTACCCGCACTTGCAAAACCAACAATTACATCACCGGCCGCAATCAAATCATTGGTGATTAATTTATTCTTAGGCCATCTAGAAGTCATGGTACCATTCACTGCAACCGTTCTAACTACATCTCCTACATCAGCCGTTTCTCCTCCTAAATAATGAATATTTACCCCGTAGGTTTTAAGTGTATCAAAGAATTCTTGTGTACCATTAATGATGGCTTCTAATATGTCTCCATTGATTAATAATTTATTGCGATCGATGGTGCTCGAAAACAAGAGTTGATCGGTAACACCCACGCAAAGCAAATCGTCTAAATTCATAGCAACAGCGTCTTGGGCAATTCCTTTCCAAACAGACAGGTCACCGGTTTCCTTCCAATACAAATAAGCCAGAATACTCTTGGTGCCTGCTCCATCTGCGTGCATAATATTCACCCATGCTGGATCATTGCATAAAAAGTCGGGATAAATTTTACAAAAAGCATGGGCATACAAACCCTGATCTAATTTTTGAATGGCTTGGTGCACTTCTTCCTTTTGAGCAGAAACCCCGCGTTGAGCATATAAAGACATGTATCGCTTTTTATTATGTATAGAATTGGCGCAAAGGTACAAAAAGGGGGTATGCAAAGGGAAGGAACTTTGCCTTGGAGTACTTACTTTTGCGCCTGATTATGAAGGTACATCGTGAATTGGCCCCCTCGCTCCCCCATTTTAACCATGCGGTAATTACCATTGGTACATTTGATGGCGTGCACCAAGGGCACCAACAGATTTTGGCTCAAATGAAAGCCGAAGCGGCAAGAGTGAATGGCGAAACGGTGATCATTACTTTTCACCCGCATCCAAGAAAAATTGTTTCCTCGGTTCCGGGAGACATCAAGCTCATCAATACTTTAGAAGAAAAAATTCAATTACTAGAAAAAGCTGGGATTGATCATTTGGTAGTCATTCCTTTTGATCATGTATTCTCCAATCAATCTGCCGACGATTATATTCGTGATTTCTTGTTCAAATATTTTCAGCCCAGCGTTATTATTATTGGTTACGATCATCGATTTGGTAAAGGCAGAACGGGGGATTATCACTTACTGGAACAATATGGCCGCGAACTGGGTTTTGAAGTGAAAGAAATTTCAGAGGAAATGCTGAATCAAGTAGTCATTAGTTCTACTCGCATTCGAGAAGCATTATTGAACAATGATATTGATACGGCTAATCATTTTTTAGGGTACCCTTATTTTTTTGAAGGCTTGGTAGTAGAAGGCAATAAGATTGGCCGTACCATTGGATTTCCTACCGCCAATATGCATATCAGCAGCGAAGAAAAATTAATTCCCGCGAATGGGGTATATGCTGTTTCCATTTCAATGGATGAAGAATCGTTTACGGGCATGATGAATATTGGCGTTCGCCCTACGG
>JAGOGG010000013.1 GCA_017996795.1 Sediminibacterium sp.
TTGTTTTTTTACTTCTGCAACAGAAATAGCTCCCGCTTTATTTCCAAAACTGTTTCTAATAAAAGTGAGCACATCTGCAATTTGTTGGTCCGTTAAAAATGAATGAGCTGCCATTGGATTATTGTAATCTTCTCCATTAATTTCCAGTGGATCAGTCAATCCCTTTAATACAATATCAATTAACCTAGTTTTACTACCCGTAACATAAACAGTAACAGCCAATGGTGGGTTTAATCTAGGCACCCCATTTCCATCGGCTTGGTGACATGCCTGACAATACATATCATACACTTTTTTTCCACTCAGCATCGATTTTGATTTCAATGGAAGTGCTGTTTGAGTATATGAAATATTGGAGAAAAACATCAGAAATACTACCAATACAGTGGCTTTCATTTGCATGAGTTTGGGTGTTTACTTATTATATGAAATTTTCCAAACATACCCAGCTTTATCATCAGATACATAGATTGAACCATCTGCTCCTTGCGCTAAACCTGTTGGGCGATGCTTAGCAGCAGACAAATTGGTTACTGGGCTCATTCCAGAAAAACCATCAGCAAATACCTCCCACTTACCAGTAGGAACTCCATTTTTCATGGGAACAAATACCACATAAAAACCTTCTTGTGGTTCAGGAGTTCTATTCCAGCTACCATGGAAAGCGATAAATGCCCCATGTTTGTATTTCTCCGGAAATTGATTGCCTGAATAAATTAATAATGCATTAGGTGCCATATGTCCCGGAAAACCTACTAATGGTTTGATTGCATTGGGTGCACCTTCTTTTTTACCATCACCTCCATATTCAGGATTCAATATTTTTTTATTTTGAAAATGATCCCAATGAATATATGGCCAACCACAGTCATCCCCTTTCTTTACTCTATAAAATGTTTCAGAAGGTAATTCAGCACCGCGCTTTTGATCATACATTTCTGGAAAATATTGGTACAGCATATCTCTTCCATGGATAGTTACATATAAGTCATTCACTTCATTGTTCCAATCAATTCCTAACGCATTTCTCATACCAGTACCATATCTTACACCATCATTAATGGTTTGATTGGTTTTTGCAGTATTAAATTGCCAAATACCTCCTGCATTTTCTAAGATAGGGCAAGGGGTTAAACCGGGCGACCCCTTTTGTCTATCTTGTTCTTGGCATACATTTGAAGGAGCTCCAATATTTACATATAGATTACCTACTTGATCAAATGTGATTGACTTAGATGCATGTTGTCTTTTATTCATCAATCCATCTACAACAATTTCAGGTTGGTCTGGATTGATAATATTTTGATTGGCATCTAATTTATACCGATAGATGGTTTGATCGGAAGTAGCATATAGATAACCATTGTTGATGGCAATTCCTGTTCCAGTATAATTACCAAATGCCAAAGTATCTTCCATCACACCGTCCTTATTTTTGTCGCGTAAGCGGTAAATCCCTTTACCATTTACCAAACGATCCAACTTCATGTATAAGTCTCCATTTCTGTTAACAGCAATATGCCTAACCCTACCCAAGTCATTAGCAACCACGGTACTTTTAAAACCGGTTGGTAATTGAATCTGTACTTGTTGCTTTGGCTGGGCATATACCATATTCACCAACAACAACATTGTAATAACTGAACTGAATCTTTGCATATTTATCGTATTAAAATATGAATTTATGAATTCAATTGATACCAATCTTGCATAGCTTCTACCAAGATGGTATTATCTTGTTCTGAACCTACAGTGATTCTTAAGCAATCATCGCAAAGTTGCACATTACTTCTATCTCTTAAAACAATCCCTTTTGTAAGTAAGAATTCGTACACTTTTCTGGCATCTTTTATTTTAACTAATAAAAAATTAGCATCGGAAGGATAAACTTCCTGTACTGTTGGCATCGATTTAAATACTGTAGATAACGCATCTCTCATATCTACCAATAATCGAATCATATCATTTACTTGGCCTACTTCTTCCAGTGCCTTTAAAGCCAACTCTTGAGTAGCTTGATTAATATTATATGGAGGCTTTACTCGATTGAGCACCTCTATAATTGCCGTTGACGCAAAAGCCATACCCAGTCTTAATCCCGCCAAACCCCATGCCTTGCTAAAAGTTTGCAGTACCACTAAATTTGGGTACTCGGTTAATTCTTGAACAAAGGATATTTGTTTTGAAAAATTGATATACGCTTCATCAATAACAACAATCCCGTTGAAGTTATTGAGTATTGTTTCAATATCTAAACGATTAATTGAATTTCCAGTTGGATTATTGGGTGAGCATATCCATATCAATTTTGTATGGACATCTATGGACTGCTCTATGTCAATTAAATTCAGCTGAAAATTCGGTAATAATGGAATCTTTTTGAGCTCAATATCATTGATATGCGCACTTACTTCATACATTCCATAAGTAGGTGGGCAAATGATTACATTGTCTTTTGATGGAGTGCAGAAACTTCTATACAATAAGTCTATGCATTCATCGCTTCCATTACCTAAAAAAATATGTTCAGCTGCTATCCCTTTTACAACGGATAACTTATTTTTTATGGCAACCTGATGAGGATCTGGATAACGATTATACCATTTTGACAAGGGCGAGCCTAAACTATTTTCATTGGCATCTAAAAATACTTTTGCCTCTCCACTGAATTCATCTCTTGCAGAAGAATAAGGTGTTAATTGGGCAATATTAGGCCTAATAAGTGCATTCAAATTAAACGACATAAAATTTATTTTAATCTCACTCTAACTGCTTCAGCATGGGCCTTTAAACCTTCTGCTTCTGCCATGGTTTCAACTGTATTTGCTATAGCAGCTAAACCTTCTTTGGTTAATTGCTGAAAAGTAATTTTTTTAATAAAACTGTCTACACTAACGCCGCTATACATTCTTGCATAAGCATTCGTAGGTAAGGTATGATTGGTTCCGCTGGCATAATCACCAACAGATTCAGGTGAATAATTACCAATAAAAACTGAGCCTGCATTTGAAATTTGATCAGCAATATCGTTGGCATTGCTGCATGCAATAATCAAATGCTCTGCAGCATATTCATTCACTAGTTCTACTGCATCAGTCATATTATTCATTAAAACCGCTCGACTATTTTGTAAGGCTTTTACTGCCAAATCTTTTCTGGGCAATGTCTCTAGTTGACTAACTAAAGACTGATTCACCTCTTCAATTAATTGGGCAGAAGTACTTACCAATAATACTTGACTATCTGGGCCATGTTCGGCTTGACTCAATAAATCTGCTGCAACAAAAGCAGGCACTGCTGTTTCATCAGCTAATACACATACTTCACTGGGTCCTGCTGGCATATCAATAGCCACCCCACTCTGCTGAACCATTTGTTTAGCTGCGGTTACATATTGATTACCCGGTCCAAAAATTTTATATACAGCCGGAATAGTTTCTGTACCAAATGCCATTGCAGCAATTGCTTGTACTCCACCAATTTTAAATAACTGCTTAATTCCAACCAAATTGGCCGCATACAGTATTGCTGGATGTAGTTTTCCATTTTTATCTGGAGGTGAACAAAGAACTACTTGTTTGCATCCTGCAATTTCAGCAGGAATACCCAACATTAATATGGTAGAAAATAATGGTGCTGATCCACCTGGAATATATAAACCCACTTTATCTATTCCAACCCATTTGCGCCAACAGGTAATACCAGGCATTGTTTCTACTGGCAACTCTTTATTCATTTGAGTTAAATGAAACTTTCGAATATTGGCTGCAGCTGCTTCAATGGCCTTCTTTAAAATTGGGTCAAGTACGTTAATTGCTTCTTGAATTTCCGCTGCAGTTACTTTGCAACTATCTAAGTTTACTCCATCAAATTCAAAGGTATATTGTTGTACAGCTTTGTCGCCACCCTTCTTCACTCCGTTTAAAACATTCGCTACTTTTTCATTTAACAACAAATGATCTTCTGTTGGTCTTTTAATTATAGTAGACCAACTTGCTCTTTCGGGAAATTCGAGGATATTCATCATAACTTAAATAATCATTTTTTCAATTGGAACAACTAAAATTCCTTCAGCACCAGCTGCTTTTAACTGTTCTATAATATTCCAAAAATCATTTTCATTCAGAACGCTGTGTACACTGCTCCAGCCTTCTGTTGCTAAAGGCAAAACAGTGGGACTCTTCATTCCTGGTAGTAAACCGATAATTTCATCCAATTTATTATTGGGTGCATTTAAAAGTATGTACTTGTTATTTTTTGCTTTCTTAACCGACTGTATTCTAAAGATTAGTCTTTGTAATAATTGCTGCTGTACTTCATTGAGCAAGTTGTTTTTAATTAATACAGCTTGAGATTCAAAAATAACTTCCACTTCTTTTAAACCATTCATGAACAACGTAGACCCACTGCTCACCAAATCACAAATTGCATCTGCCAAACCAATTCCAGGTGCAATTTCAACACTTCCACTGATTTCGTGAATCTCTGCGTCAATTCCCTTGTTTTTTAAAAAATTCGATACAATCACTGGATAACTAGTAGCAATTTTTTTATTCTGTAAGAAATGAGCATTTTCATATTGCTCATTTCTTTGAACTGCCATACTGAGCCTACATTTGCCAAAACCCAGTTTTTCTTCAATTTCTACTTTTTTATTTTTTTCAAAAACCACATTTTCACCAACAAAACCAATGTCAGCTACTCCATCTTCCACGTATTGTGGAATATCATCATCTCTTAAAAAAAACACTTCAATGGGAAAATTGGTTGCGTCTGCCTTAAGCTTGTTTACCCCATTGCTGATATCAATCCCGCATTCCTTCAACAAACGCATAGAATCGTCGTGCAATCTTCCACTTTTCTGAATGGCCAGTCTCAACTTGTTATTCTCGATTGTATTTTTCATGTTCCGTTCTTTATTTCTTTGAGTTAAAGCAAAAAAAAAGCCTACCAGTTGGTAAGCTTAAATTCAATATATTAATACAAATACACCGATGCTTACCCCTTGGGATGCATATGATGGTGATGTATATGTAGGTTTTGATTCATTGTATTGCAAAACTAAGCCCCTATTTCAATAACGACAAATATTTTTTAAGGTTCAGCATACAGCAGTCAATACTCAACGATTTATTGGTAATTTGAGCAATATTGAATTGCCCCAATTAAATAACATAAATATGAAAATGATTAAACATTTTTTAACCACATTAACCATTTTGGTAAGTGCCACAATGGCCATTAGCCAAGACGCTGCTAGTTATCAAAATCCCCCTAAAGTAATTGAAGATTTATTGCTTGCAAAACCTACCCCATCCGTAAGTGTTGATGGCAAAGCAGTTTGGATGTTGCTTTCTGAAAGAAACTCTTACCCTACCGTTGAAGAATTAGGACAACCAGAAATTAGGGTTGCAGGCTTAAGGTTAAACCCCAATAATTTCTCACCAAGTAGACAAACTTTTATCAACAACTTTCAACTTAAAAATTTGAAAGAAGATAAAGTATATTCAATAATAGGATTGCCGGCCAATCTTTTAGCAGGTGCAGTAAGCTGGAGTCCATCTGAAAATAAAATCGCATTTACACATACCACTAACAATAAGGTTGAATTGTACATTATTGATGTGGCTACCAAAAAAGCAAGTTTAATAAGTAAGAGAGCACTCAATTCTGTATTAGGCAATCCATATACTTGGGTTGACGACAATACCCTTCTCTATAAATCTACCATCTCTAACGCTTCAGCTGCGCCCAAAAGACCCATTACTCCTAAAGGGCCAACGATTCAGCAGAATCTTGGGAAAGCAGCACCCAGCCCCACTTATCAAGACTTAATTAAAAGTCCTTTTGACGAACAAGTGTTTCAATTTTATGCCCTATCACAATTAGTCATCAATAAAAACGGCGTCGAGACCCTTTCTGGTAAGCCATGTATCTTGAGTAATTTCAGTTTATCGCCAGATAAAAAATACCTGTTACAAAAACATTTACAACAACCTTTCTCTTACTTAGTTACTGCAAACGGATTCCCCTCTAAAATGGTTATCACCGATTTAACTGGTAAGACAATAAAAGTTTTAGCCGATTTGCCATCTACAGAAGGCACCCCTTCAGGCTATGATAATACGCAAAATGTTCCAAGAAGTTTTGACTGGAGAGATGATGAAGCATCTACCATCACTTGGGCAGAGCCTTTAGACAGTGGTTTAATTAAAAAACAAGTTGAATTCAGAGATGCAATTTATGCTTTAAGTGCACCTTTTTCTGGTAATCCTAGCCTATTATTTAAAACGAAATTAAGATATGGTGGCACCACTTGGGGTAATGAAAATATTGCTTTGGTAAGTGAAATATCTAGGAGTAAACAACTGGTAAGAGTCAATCTTTTTAATTCAAATAAGGGAAGTGTAGAATTGATGTTAGAACGAAATCAAACAGATGCATATGGCAATCCTGGATCTCCAGTAACCAGTAAAAATAAATATGGCCGTAACGTCATTACGACCATCGAGAATGGCACAAAACTATTAATGAACAATACCACTGGATCCTCTCCAAATGGCGATTTACCCTTTTTAGCGAAGTTTGATTTAAATACCAAACAAAATGAAATTATTTGGAGAGCAAATCCTGGTGTTTTTGAATATGTGGTAGAAGTACTCGATGCCAATAACCTGACATTATTAAGTAGAAAAGAATCTCAAAAAGAAGTACCTAATTATTATATTAAAAATTTGCGTTTGAGAATTGCAGATAAAGCCATTACCAACTTTACTAATCCTTACCCAGCATTAGAAGGAGTTAGCAAGGAAAAAATAAAATACAAAAGAGCAGATGGTGTAGACCTTACCGGTGATTTGTATTTACCTCGTGGATACAGTAAAGAACAAGGCCCTCTTCCATTAATTATTTGGGCATATCCAAGAGAGTTCAACTCTGCAGCTGATGCTGCTCAAATAAGGGGAAGTAAAGATAGATTTACGACCTTAAGTTGGGGATCTCCTATTTACTATGTAACACAGGGCTATGCTGTTTTAGACAATGCTGAAATGCCCATTGTAGCGTCTGGAAAAGATAAAAAGCCCAATGATAACTTTATTGAACAATTAAAATTAAATGCAGCATCTGCAATTGAGTATCTTGCTGGATTAGGTGTTGCAGACAAAAACAGGGTTGCCGTTGGAGGACATAGTTATGGTGCATTTATGACTGCCAATTTGTTGGCCCATACCAATTGGTTTAAAGCAGGTATTGCCAGAAGTGGCGCATACAACAGAACCCTAACTCCATTTGGTTTTCAAAATGAAGACAGAACTTATTGGCAGGCAACAGAATTGTATAATACAATGAGCCCATTTAGTTATGCAGATAAAATCAAAACCCCCATACTATTGATTCATGGAGAAGCCGATGATAATACGGGTACATATCCAATAAATAGTGAGCGCTTATTTGCCGCAATCAAGGGAAATGGTGGAACTGTAAGATTTGTATACCTACCCTATGAAGCACATGGCTATAGGGGTAAAGAAAATGTGCTACATACCTTATGGGAGCAATTCCAATGGCTTGAAAAGTATGTGAAGAATTCAAAGTAATGTTCAACTTGAATAGTCCCGGTTACTTCATGTAACCGGGATTTTTTATTTAGACTTATCAGTTTGTTGGTATTTACATTGTATGAAAAGGCTAAAAATAAGTGAAACGATCATTCCACCTAAAGAGAATACAATGGCCCTTGTTAAATAAATTGGGCGCCTCAACTTAACTTGTATCATCCAATCACCCACTGGCATATACTGTTCATGTGAAATACCTTTAGAGAAATTGGTTCTGTTTTCAGCAAATAAAGGACTGTATTTATTCCCTTCTTGTTGTTTCTTAATCTGATAATAAAAAGATTGATTCATCCCGTTACTATCTAATCCAAGAAACCGAATAAAACGCTCTTTTTTAATAATTACAGCTGAATATCCCCATAAAGTATCGTGTTGTATAATGGGGTATCTTCCAACAAAACCAACTCCGCCTTGTTTCAATTCAAAAGGTCCTTCAAAATGAAGGCTATTTAAACTAGAAGACAACATTAATTCACGAATATGTCCACTATTTGTTCTTAAATCATACCCAATTGATTGCTCATTTCCTTTCAATGGATAAGTGTTAATAATGACCATGTCTTGAACCAATTGAATCGCATCTAAGTATTCGTTGTATTTCAACAATTCTTTTGCAACTTCTTCAAAATGATCTTTTAATAAATCGTGCTCAATCATGATTGCAATCATTCTTGTAGCGTTGTTGCTTTGGCTTAAGGCTGCTTCAATTCTATGTTTTACATGCTCAGACTCATTTTGAACCAGCTCAATTTCTCTATCTTTTTCAACAGAATAAATATACCAAGCAACTATTTGGGTAATTGTAAATAAGATTACAAAAACCCAAACAGCTGCATATTTTTGGTATTTTAACAATAGAGGCATGCATTTTTCATATTAATACCCTAAACCCCAATCTCTTCCTTTAAGAACAGCGGGAACACCCTCTGCAATCCATTTTGCAGGCTTATCTCCCTTTAAAAGATAATCAAAAAATTGTTGTTCTCTAATTTGAATATCTTTTCTATTTCTACGTTCTACTAAATTATGGTCTTCATTATTATAATTCAACATCCAAACTGGCTTTCCTAATCTACGAAGTGCGGTAAACATTTCAATACCCTGGTACCAAGGAACAGCACCGTCTGCATCATTATGCATGATTACTACTGGTGTTTTTACCTTAGGGAAATGGAATAAAGGAGAATTTTCAATATACAAATTAGGCTTCTCCCATAAAGTTGCACCAATCCTACTCTGTGTTTTTTCATATTGGAATTGTCTATTCAATCCAGTACCCCATCGGATACCACCGTAAGCACTGGTCATATTTGCAACGGGCGCTCCAGCCCAAGCAGCTGCATACAGATTGGTACGAGTAATTAAATGCGCAATTTGATATCCTCCCCAACTTTGACCTTGTAAACCCAATTTGGTACTATCAACATACCCCTTTGCAACCAAAGCCCTAGTTCCACTTACAATATAATCATAAGCACCTTGACCAGGATATCCAGTTTTATACCAGATATCAGGAACAAAAACAATATATCCTCTACTCACAAAAAATGGGATATTCAATCTAGAAGGGGTTGGAGCTGGTGCACTATATCCATATAATCCATCACTACTTCTTTCGTAGAAATAAGCAATCATTGGATACTTTTTCTTTGGATCAAAATCTTCTGGCTTGTACACCAAACCTTCTGCAATTTTTCCGGTATACGATTTCCAAGTAAACAACTCTGCTGTACCCCAATTATATTGAGCCTGTTGTGGATTGGGTTGATGCAATGATATTGCGGTTTGAACATCTTGTAATAATGAATTTGGCTTCCAATCTATTACAGAAATATTAGTGGAACGCTGAAAGGTTTCTGTACCAAAACTTAATACTGAAGCATCTTTTGCTTTAGACACAGCAGATATTCGCATTGGCAATGTAGCAGTTGAAGCAGTAATTTCAAATAATGTTCCCATGATATGGGTTTTCAATCCACTGCCTTTATTTTTTTGATTGAAAACATTTAATAACAATGTTTGATTGTTCTTAATAAAACGGGCTTCTCTATCTAAAATGATATTTCTTAAAACAAGATTATTTTTTCTACCTAAGCCACCTGTAATATTAATAGAAGGCTTAACTCCCATTGGGTCAATTTGCCAAATATCAAATTGATCATAAATCAAAAATGATTCGTCATTTTCTAACCAACCAACTAATCCGTATGCGTTAGGATCATCTGGAACATCGTTTTCAATATCGTATAAAGGCAATTTAATATCTGCTGCAATGGTGGTCATTTTTTGAGACTCGCTATTGAATGCGCTATATTTCTTTTTAACCTCATCATAAACCACTAAGTATTTACCAGTAGAAGATGGATAAGTATTTCCCTTTACATTACTTTGTATAAGTTGTTTACTACCAGTTAAAGGGTTGATGGCATACAAGTCTGAAAAAGAAGCTCCTTGCCACTGAGAGGCAATTCTTTTCCCCTCATCGGACACCCCATAAAATACAGCACCGTCACCTTCATTGGTTTGTATGATATTTCTAAATGAAGCATTCCCAATTTGAACTACAGAACCTTTTTCAAAATCAAACCTTGCTAAAAAAGCACGATTTAATTCTTGTTGCAAATTACGCAACTGTAAAGGCTGTAAATAATCATCCTTATAATGCCAAACATCAACACTAACCCTTTCAAAGTCGGGGGTTAGCGTATCCTTCACTGGCAAAATTGGGGCAGTTCCGAAAAACAATCGATTCCCAGATTTACTAAAGCTGATGGCTTGTGCATTCTCACTTAAAGTAAAATTGACAGGCATTCCATTGGTATTTTTCTGTACAAGTAATACTGCACTATCAGCCCCATTTTTATGATAAAATAATTTGTAAAATTTCTGAAGCGATTTAGCACTGCTGTCTCTCTCTGCAATAAATGCCAATTGAGTTCCTGCTTCATCCATTCTATAAGCTTTAGCATCATTAAATCCTGTTAATACAACCGCTTGTTTATTATTGATTAAATCAACTTTGACAACCTGAGGTTTCACTTTGGTGTCCCCAGTTTTTTTAGTGGTTTCAAACAATAAAATATTCCCTTTTTTATTGAAGAAATATTCACTCACTAAATGATGCACCACTGTATCACCTGATAATAAATTTTGAACTACTAAATCGGTCCCTTCCTCAAAAGGTTCTGCAGCAACTCTTGGTGTAGGGGGAGCAACGGGCGCAGCTGATTTAGCAGTACTATCTGTTTGACCGGCTCTTGGCGTTGGAGCCACTGCTTTTTTCTCTAAATGGTAAGCCAAAAATCGTGCTTGCTCATCAGCAATTTTAAAACTTTTAACCTGCGCAACTTTGGTTATTTTACCTGAGTTTAAATCTACAATGGCCAATGAATCTTTGGGCATTTCTTCTGGACGCTTCTTTTTTATTTTAGCGTCTCTCGTATCTTTAAAATAGGGTTTTATTCTACAAATTAAAAAACGGCTATTGTCGGTCATATTAGCGTTGTATCCTCTTGCAATTTCAGCCACATTAGTTCCATCTTTTTTCTTGATGTACAAGTGTCCATCACCTTCTTGAGGCACAACAGTAAACGCAATAAAGTTTCCATTATCGCTTATTAAGCGTTCTGCAATATTTTGCCATCCGTCATAAACACTATGATCCAATGGTTTTTTTTGGGCATAGCTAAAAGAACTAAGGAGTAACAAAACAATAAATGTGGTAATTCTCATGTTCATATTATTTTTGGGTATTCCGAAGATAATTAAACAATAGGCAAAACCTATTGTTGATGATAGGTATTTGATAAATGGATTGAATTATGAAGTATTTCTCTTTTTTATTGGTTGTATTGTTTTCTTTTTTGCAATCAAAAGCACAAAATACCGGTGTATTCTCGGGTATTGTATTAGATAAGCAATTACAAAAACCCATCCAAGGGGCAGTTGTTAAGTTGGTACAACTAGAGAAATCGGTTCTTACAGATAGTGCAGGTAAGTTTCAATTCAATCAGATTAAATCGGGCTATTACTCATTCATTTTCAGTGCATTAGGATACTCAACTCAATCTAAATTCAATATCACCATTGCAAGTGGAAATGAAAACACGGTAGTAATTGAGTTGGAATCTACTGTTCAAGAGTTATCAGGTGTAACTGTAAATAGTACAAATCGGAATAAATCGGCTAAAGCAGCTACTTTGGAGACCCCATTAAGTGTTCAAAGATTAACCAGCGAAGAAATAAAAGCCAATCCTGGAGGTAATTTTGATATCTCAAGAGTAATACAAGCATTACCTGGTGTAGGAGGATCTTCCAGTTCTGCCGGATTTAGAAACGATATCATTATCAGAGGTGGCGCACCCAATGAAAATGTATTTTATTTAGATGGAATTGAAATTCCGGTAATAAACCATTTTGCTACCCAAGGAAGTGCAGGAGGCCCTACTGGAATCTTAAACGTTAGTTTTATTGAAGAAGTAAAACTCTCCTCTTCCGCATTTGATGCCCGATTCGACAATACCTTATCATCTGTATTTGAGTTTAAACAAAAGAGAGGTAATAACAATAGAGTACAAGGTAATATACGTTTGAGCGGAACAGAATTAGCAACCACTTTTGATGGACCAATCGGAAAATCTGGCAAAACCAGTTTTTTAGCTTCGGCCAGAAGAAGTTATTTACAACTGTTGTTTAAAGCGATTGATTTACCAATCAGACCCAATTATTGGGATTTTCAATATAAAATCTCCCATCAGTTGAGTAAAAAAACAACCCTTACCCTATTAGGCGTAGGGGCAATTGATGAATTTAATTTTGCAGCCCCTAAAGAAGCTACTCCTGAAAAATTATATGTACTAAATAGCAACCCATCTATTCAACAATGGAATTATACAGTAGGAGCTTCTATTAAACACCAGTTAAAAAACGGGTACTGGAATATGGCTATCAGTAGAAATGCATTCAATAATCAGTTAGAAAAATACGAGAATAACTTAGGACCCAATAGAGGAACTAGAACACTATTATTAAATTCATCTGAAACAGAAAACAAATTCCGTTTTGATGTAAATCAAAATTACAGTGGTTTAAAATTAAGTTATGGAATAGTGGCACAATTGGTTTCATTTAGCAATAACACCAATCAATTAATTAGCAATGCAGTGGTAGATAACAACAATAATATTATTCAACCTGCAGTAATCAATAACTTTAATAGCAAGATCAATTTTGCAAGACTGGGTGCATTCACGCAGATTGGGAAAAGGTTTTTAGATAATAAATTGGGTATTAGTGCAGGATTAAGATTTGATCAAAACACATTTACGCAAACAGGAATGAACCCCTTAAAAACCCTCTCACCACGCATTTCAGCAAGCTATGTGATTGCTGAAAAAATCACTTTTAATGCATCTGTTGGCACTTATTTTAAAATGCTTCCTTACACAGCTTTAGGATATCGTAATAACAACAATGAATTGGTGAATAAGAATACCGACTATACTCAAAGCACCCATTATGTTGCAGGATTTGAATACTTACCATCAACTTCTACCCGTTTTACGTTTGAAGGATTTTATAAGCAATATAATAACGTACCAGTTAGTGTTAGAAATGGAATCAGTTTGTCAAACCAAGGCGCAGACTTTAACGTATTGGGCAATGAAGCAGTGAGTACCATTGGAAAAGGAAAAGCTTATGGATTTGAATTATTTGCTCAACAAAAATTAACAGAACGATTCTATGGCGTAGTGAGTTACACTTGGTTCGTTAGTAAATACACCAATGCCAACAGCAATTTTACGCCAAGTTCATGGGATAACCGTCATTTATTAAGTGCCGTGTTGGGTTATAAATTGAAAAGAAACTGGGAGATTGGTCTCAAGTTTAGGTACCAAGGTGGAGTGCCTTTTACCCCTTACGACTTAAATGCAAGTAGACTCAACTATTTAACACAGGGTTCAGGTGTTCCCGATTACAACAATATCAATACCCAGCGATTAAATGCCTTCAACAGCAGTGATATTAGGATTGACAAAAAATGGTATTACAAAAAATTCACACTAGACTTATTTTTGGATATCACTAATTGGTATTTAGCAAGTAGCCCTGCCCAAGACATTTATACTTTTCAACGGAACGCCAATAACACCGCATTTATCACCACCGATGGGCAACCCATTCAAACAAATGGCAGTAATGCAGTACCTTTTTTACTAAGAAATGACGACAAGAATGTAACACCTACAATAGGCTTTATTATAGAGTTTTAATCTTTCGAGTATAAACAACCCTGAACATTTGTAATACCACAGATAAAATGATTAAGCCTACACCGTAATAGAAGCTATTGCTGAGGTGTTTATTCTCATCAAATAAAATAAATGCCATAATGATTGCATAAACTGGCTCTAGATTTAGACTCAAATTTTGGGTAAACGCAGATACTTTTTTTAAAGAATCTAACATCAGTTGCATGGCAACAATGGTGCAAAGCCAACTTAAAACCAATAACCAGCCCCAATCTGATAGCGTTGGAATTAAACTCATTTCAGGAAAAAAATAACCGTATAAAGGCATCAACAATGTAAGCACCAATAAACCTCCAGTTAATTCATACAACATGATTACCAAGGGTTCAGCTTTATTCACATGACGTTTATTCAAAACAGAAAATAAAGCCGCTAAAAATGCAGAAATAATTCCAACAATAATTCCGGTTTGATAACGCTGATCAAAATGAAAAATTAGATAAATACCCAATAAACTAATTAGCCCCAAACCAAGTTCTGCCCATTGTATTTTTTTTGTAACCAATAAAGGCTCTAATAAAGCAGTAAATAGTCCTGTTGCAGAAAAACAAACCAACCCAATAGAAACATTAGATAATTTAATACTACCATAAAAAGCAACCCAATGCAATGCAATTAAACAGCCAATTAATATAAAACGGATTACTGTTGATTTAGGAAGCTGAGCAGACTTGCCCGTTATTTTGAATAATACAGATAAGCTCACCACAGTAATCATGATTCTATACCAAACCAAGCTCATTTCATTCAGACTAATCAAAACACCTAATATGCCAGTAAAGCCGGCTAAAAAAACGGAAATATGTAATTTAATAAGTGCTTGTTTCAAAATCTAATTTAGCTGGCTTTAACCCGATTAAGGTAATTCTTAAACATGCTCTGCCATTGAATACTAATAACACCTAGTACTCCTTCTTTAATGATTCCTTTATTCATTTTACTAACCCCAATTTTTCTATCTCTAAAAATGATGGGGACTTCTTTAATAACAAATCCAAGTTTCCAAGCCGCAAATTTCATTTCAATTTGAAATGCATATCCAACAAATGAAATCATATCAAAATTGATGGCTTCTAATACTTCTCGTTTATAACAAACAAAGCCAGCAGTAGGATCTTGAACAGGCATCCATGTGAGCATTTTTGTATACAATGCTCCTCCCCTTGAATACAATTGTCTATCCCATGGCCAATTTTCTGTTTGCCCGCCTTTTACATACCTACTGCCCACTGATACTTGTGCACCATCTGTTTTACAAGAGATATACAATCTTTCTAAATCATTGGGATCATGAGAAAAATCGGCGTCCATTTCAAAAATATATTGATAGGCTCTGCTTAAACACCATTTAAACCCATGAATATAAGCAGTACCTAATCCAAGTTTTCCTTTTCGTTCTTCCAAAAATAATTGATTGGGATATACTTGAATTAATTGCTTAACAATTGCCGCAGTTCCATCGGGCGAGCCGTCGTCTATCACTAAAACATGATACCCCTGATTCAAGGAAAAAACTGCTTGAATAATGGAAGCAATATTGTCCTTCTCATTAAAAGTGGGTATGATTACAATTTTTTCCAATGCTATTTCTTCAGTAAGGTTCTGTTTAAAATTTCAGTTAGTTTCAATTTGGTATTCATTGCAAAATCGCCCTTCATCATCCAATCATAATACTGCGGCTCTTCTTTTAGCACTTGCGTAACAGGTTTCCCTTTATGTTTTCCAAAATTGAATACTTCAATTCCGTTATCTTTCACAAATCTTCTTGCAAAGTCTACTATATCGTCTTCGCCAGTAAACTTTACAATACTTTCTACAGTATCACCTATTTGAGGATATCTTTCAATTTGAGCTTCTAACACTTCCCAGGTTGCCGTTGCATCTACTTCTGCGCTATGCGCACCATCTAATACCTTATTGCAATAAAATTTATACGCAGCTCCCAGCGTTCTTTGTTCCATCATATGAAACACTTTTTGTACATCCACTAACTTTCTACCATCTACGGAAAAAGAAACACCTGCTCGCAAAAATTCTTCAATCAACATAGGCACATCAAATCGATTGCTATTATATCCACCCATATCACAGTTGTCCATAAACTGTTTTATTTCATTGGCAACCTGTTTAAAACTGGGCGCATCTTTTACCATATCATCTGTAATTCCATGTACATCCGATGCCCCTGAAGGAATAGGAATAAGTGGGTTAATTAGCTTGCGCTTTACTTGTCTTGTTCCATCTGGTAAAATTTTTACAATCGCTATTTCAACTATTCTGTCGTTACTAATATTAACGCCGGTTGTTTCAAGATCAATAAATGCGATGGGTCTGGTTAAATTTAATTTCATTGTGATCCTTCTGGATGATGATGTATGATTGCTTTTGCCAACGAATTTATGTTTAATCCATCATAATTACCACTACTCATGAATAGAATATTTGCATCATGGTTAGGGATAGTTAATAGCCATTTTTCTAATTCGTACTTATCGTTCATGACTATAAGACCTGGTTTATCAAATCCCTCCATTACTTTTTGCACGGGTAGTTCAGGCATTTTTTTGATTTCTAATGCATGTTTAGCATAAAAAACAACACTTGCATCCAAGTCATCTAATGCACCTTTGTACTCATTCATGAAATTGACATTCAAACTACTATAAGTATGTAACTCAAGAATCCCGTACAATTTTCTTTTAGGAAATTGTTGTTTAACGGCTTGAACAGTAGCTTTCACTTTACTTGGAGCATGAGCAAAATCCCTATATATACTCATTGTGTCATTCATTTCAAGCAACTCCAATCGTTTAGCTGCTCCAGTGAAGTCTTTCATTGCGTCCAAAAAATCAATTGCAGTAACGCCTAATTCAGCACATGCATAATAAGCTGCTAAACAGTTCATTAAATTGTGGTTACCAAAAACACTTAAGGGGCCTTTATTTTCACCAATGTTGATGGTAGTTAGTCCATTTTCAATTGTAAAAGGAGGAACCTGATAAGGCTGATATTGAATATCATCTCGAATATTATTTGCAACTAAATTAGCTAACACTTTATCTGATTCATTGTAAATTAACATCCCACCTTTTTCAATGCGATTGATAAAAATGATGAATTGTTCTAAATAGAAATCGAATGTGGGAAACACATTAATATGATCCCAGGCAATCCCTGTAAGAATTGCAATATGCGGATACAAAAAGTGGAATTTGGGTTTTTTCTCAATTGCGCTCGCTGGATATTCATCGCCCTCACATACAATAATAGGTGCATCTGTAATATTGACAGACTGTTCAAAGCCCGACAGTTTTGCTCCCACCAAATAATCAAAAGCTCTATTTTGCTTTTTAAGCACATGCATAATCATGCTGGTAGTAGTAGTTTTACCATGACTTCCCCCTACTACTACTCTCTTTTTATGTAGAGACTCTTTATAAATATATTCTGGGAATGAGTAAATATTTAATCCTAATGCCTTGGCTTTCAATAACTCTGGATTGTCTGCGCGAGCGTGCATCCCCAATATAACGGCATCTAAATCGGGTTGAATCTTGGTTTCATCCCAACCAATTTGAGCCGGCAAAATACCCGCTTCCTTTAGATTTCCCCAAGCTGGTTCAAATATCTCATCATCTGTTCCTGTAACCCGATAGCCTTTTTTGCTTAGTGCAATTGCCAATTGATGCATTACACTCCCCCCAATTGAAATAAAATGAACCTTCATACGTTAATAATTATGACAATTTAAATTTTTAACAATCTCGACTGTATTTACAGGCAGCATATTCGCCTGAATCAATATCTTTGTTTCACTGCAAAATACAGCTTCCATCACAAAGCCCAACGTATGAAAAAAATCAGCCTCATCATTTTAATAGCCGCTTTTACTAGTATATTGGTAAGTTCTTGCGCTTCAGTTAAAGGCAAAGGATGCCCAACTACTAACCCACGTTATTTCAGAGGATAAGCTATAAAAGAATTAATTTTGCAAAAAAATATTTGCATGAATTGGATTCCTTTAACTGAAATAGATCAATTAGATCAAATTAAAACTTCTTCTTTTCTTACTCCCCAAGTCATATTTAAACATAGTACTCGTTGCAGCATTAGTTCAATGGCCTTAAATAGATTGGAGAGAGATACAGCACCTTCCAACGCCAATTTCTACTACCTCGATTTAATCAAATACCGTTCTATTTCAAATGCCATAGCCGAGATCTTTAGTGTGTTTCATGAATCTCCACAAATATTGGTTATTAAAAATGGGGAATGCATTTACGATGAGAGTCATCAGGGTATTAGCATGAATGAGATTGCAGAGCAAGTAGATTAGTTTACTTTTAAATTGTACTGTATGCATATTACTGTTTTTGGCGCGACTGGTCAGGTTGGCAAAAGAATTGTTCAACAAGCTTTGAACAAAGGTTTTTTTGTTACCGCTTTTGGAAGAAACGTAGAATCATTAATTGATCAAGACAATTTAAATGAAAAACTGACCGCACAAAAAGGGTACCTTTTTGATGAAAAAGATGTAGCAAAAGCAATAGATAAAGCAGATGTAATTATATCAGTATTAGGAGGTACTTCTGACGGTTCAGATAAAACTAGAAGTTTAGGGATGAAGCAAATCATTACTCAAATGCAAAAAAAAGGAAAGAAAAGAATTATTGCATTGGGTGGAATGGGTGTATTAAATGCGGAGGACAACACATTATTATTACATGCCGAAGAATATCCTGAGGAATACCTAGCTGTTGGAATGGAGCATTTAAAAGCATTTGAAATGCTGCTTGAAAGCAATTTAGATTGGACTTTCTTTTGTCCTGCAGATATTCATGATAAAGATGAAACGGGCATTTTCATTACGAGTATTAACTATGCTCCAGACCCCAATCATTTTAGAATCAATGCAGGAGACCTTGCAATGGCTATGCTAAAATCGGCAATCAATCACGAATACATTCAACAAAGAGTAGGCATTAGTAATTACTAAGCCAACTCAATCACCATTGCACTCGCACCGCCTCCACCATTGCAAATACCAGCTGCGCCTATTTTGCCACCTTGTTGTTTCAACACATTAATAAGTGTAACAATAATTCTGGCACCGCTGCAACCCAATGGATGACCAATGGAAACTGCGCCCCCATGCACATTTACTTTTGCAGGGCTCAATCCCAACTTTTGTGTATTAGCAATCCCCACTACAGAAAACGCTTCGTTTAATTCTACAAAATCAATATCACCCATTGATAAACCTGCTTTAGCAACCGCTTTAGGTATCGCTAAAGATGGGGTGGTTGTAAACCATTCTGGAGCCTGCTCAGCATCTGCATATGATTTAATTATTGCAATTGGTTTTATTCCCAACTCTTCTGCTTTTTCTTTACTCATCAATACCAATGCAGCTGCACCATCATTCATCGTGCTTGCATTGGCAGCCGTTACGGTACCGTCTTTAATGAATGCTGATTTTAATTCTGGAATTTTATCAAATTTTACATTAAAGGGTTCTTCGTCTTTTGAAAAAAGTATAGGTTCGCCCTTTCTTTGAGGTATTTCTACAGGAACAATTTCTTCATTAAACCAACCATTGTTCCAAGCTGTTTGGCTTCTTTGATAACTTTCAATTGCGAAAGCATCCTGATCGGCTCTAGAAATATTACATTCTTTTGCACACAATTCTGCTGAATTACCCATGGCATAATTATGGTACACATCGGTTAAACCATCTTTTGCCAATCCATCTACCAACTGAACATTACCATATTTATTACCCCAACGCATATTGGGACTATAATAGGGAACATTACTCATGCTTTCCATACCACCAGCAACAATAATATCTGCATCTCCCAATAAAATAGCTTGAGCACCTTGTGCAATGGCTTTCATTCCACTGGCACAAACCTTATTAACGGTCGTAGCAATTACCCCATCTGGAAGCCCAGCAAATTTTGCAGCCTGCCTGGCAGGTGCTTGACCTGTATTTGCTTGAATCACACAGCCCATCAACACTTCATTCACTAAAGCACCATCAATTCCTGCTTTTGCAACCGCTCCCTTAATTGCAATTGCACCTAATTGAGTGGCAGAAAAATCTTTTAAACTTCCTCCAAAACTTCCAATTGGGGTTCTAACAGCAGAAACAATGTAAACAACTTTAGTAGACATAGTAATTGATTTTGAAGCGCAAAGTTAATAATTTAACTAACACGCGTTAGTTAAATTATTGTTCAATTAACTGAATTCCGGTCTGTGTGAATTGAATCTTTTTTTGTTTGTATAAATTACCTGTAGTCATTTTAAATGCTTTTTTACTCATTCCAAAAAAGGCATAAATATCAGTGGGATCAGACTTGTCGTTGTACGGCAGGTACCCATTATTCTCTGCTAAAAGCCTTAAAACTTTAGCAGTTTCATCTTCTACTTTGGTATACCCTGGCTTACCTAATATCAAATCAATTTTATTGTCGGGCCTTATTTTTTTGATAAACCCCTTCACTTTATCGCCAATTTCCAATTGCTGAAATACTTCGTTGCCATGCAAAATCCCAATATGTTTATTGTTGATGATCATGACGTATCCCAATTCAGAAGTTCTATAAACCAATAAGTCAACTGCTTCCATTTCTTTAACTGTTAGCGCATCGTTGCTCATCAAGTTCTCCACTTTTTCTGTAGCTGCAACCCTACCGGTCATTTCATCAATGTACAGCATCACTAAATATTCTCCGCCTAAACGCATACCAGCCACCTGTTTAGAAGCAGGAACAAAAAGATCTTTCATTAGACCCCAATCTAAAAATGCACCCTGTTTGGTAACAGATACCACTTTCATTTTTGCAATTTCACCTACAACTGCCTTTGGTTTTTGCGTAGTTGCAATTAGTCGATTATCCGAATCATGGTAAACAAACACTTCAATTTCATCATCAATATTCAACTGGTTAGGAGCAAACCTTTTGGGTAAAAGAATGCCTTCTGCTCCGTCTTCTAAGTAGAAGCCAAATTCCACTTTTCTATTTACCCTTAATCGATTGTATTGACCTACCTTAACTGGTTCCATAATTGTTGTTTAAAATAATTCTGTTTGTGCGGTATCTGATGGCGGCCTTGTCTCCCATTCCATTTCTATGCTCTTATTAAAATCAGTTAATTTAGCCCCTACTGCTTTCCACCCCATCACTTCTACCATTTTAGCTACTTTAAATTTAGCTTTTCTAACTTGTTGCCCTTTACCTGTTTGTACAACTAAAATAGGTTCTTGCTCTGTGGTAACCGCTTCTAATCGATTGTCTTTCCCTTCCTTTATAAATACAAATTGGGTTTTTAAGGTAGTGGTTTCTATTTTAAATCGTTTGATATTGTACTGACCCTTATCTGCATCTAAATAAACAGCAGTGATGGTTTTTTCAGGATTGAATTGCTCTACCAATGCAATCTTTTCTGGTTCAAATCTTTGGGTAATTTCAGTATCGGTTAATTCATAAGATCCATCATTGTAAATAATAATGATTTTTTCATCTTCAAACATTCCGAGATATTGCCCTTTCTCGTCGGTATTTAATCTTCCAAACTTATCATCAAACCAAAGTTTTCTTCCTGCTAATGTACTTTTACCAGCCTCTTTTAGTTTGACTGTTTTTATTGGGTATTTGGTAACCTGATTACCCATACTGCTTCTACCCTTTATTTCTAATTCTTCAAAATAAAAATCGAGCTCCTTAATTCTTGCTGTACAATTAGGGCTTAAGATAATTTTTAGTGTTTCCGCTTCCCCATTTGGGTTGGCTGTTAAATAATGGACTTTACTTTTCTCTGACCCTTTGGTTAAGTCGTACTCTTTTTCTCTGGTTACACCAGTAACATTAAATCGCTTAGCATAGCTCACTCCAGATTTACCATCTAAGTAAATCATATTATACGTGGTGCGTTCATCATTTTTCTCGAATATGGCTGCATGAATAATGTCTTTCCCAATAAATGTTTTGTCAGACACTTTAACCACTTTCATTGTACCTGTTTTGGTAAATGCAATGATGTCATCATAATCGGAACACTCACACAAAAATTCATCTTTCTTTAAACCAGTTCCAATAAAACCTTCTGCCCTATTAATGTATAATTTGGTGTTGGCAATGGCTACTTGTTTAACCTGAATAGTATCGAACTCTTTTATTTCAGTTTTGCGCTCTCTCCCTTTTCCAAACTTTTTCAACAAATTATCATAATACGCCACTGCATAATCGGTCAAGTGCGCTAAGTCGTGATTAACTTGTTGAATATCGGCTTCAATTCCTTTAATTTGTTGATTGAGTTCATTGATATCTAACCGATAAATTCTTCTAACAGGCTTTTCGGTTAATTTCAAAATATCTTCCCTTTCAATGGCCCTTTTCAATTTCTTTTTAAAAGGAGCAAACCCTTTATCAATAGCTTCAATAACATGCTCCCAAGTTTCATGTTTTTGTTCTAACTCTTTATATATTTTTTCTTCAAAGAAGATTTTTTCTAAAGAAGTATAATGCCATTTGTCTTCTAATTCACTAAGTCGTATTTCTAATTCTCGTTTTAGTAAATGTTTGGTATTGTCTACCGAACAACGCAATAATTCTTGCACTCCCATAAACCTAGGTTTATGGTTTTCAATAACGCAAGCGTTGGGAGAAATACTTACTTCACAATCGGTGAATGCATACAAAGCATCAATAGTGATATCAGGTGATATACCTGCAGCTAAATCAATTTGAATTTCAACCTCTTTAGCAGTTACATCAATTACTTTTTTGATCTTGATTTTACCCTGATCATTGGCTTTGGTTATACTTTCCATTAACTGGGTAGTGGTAACACCATAAGGAACATCTCGAATCACCAATGTTTTCTTATCTAACTCTTCTACATGTGCTCTAACCCTTACTTTTCCACCTCTTTTACCTTCATTATACCCTGACACATCAATCATTCCACCGGTTTGAAAGTCGGGGAAAAG
>JAGOGG010000131.1 GCA_017996795.1 Sediminibacterium sp.
TTGATGTTTACAGAATTTTTAAGCAGTTCCATCATTGCTGGATAATGCTCTTCTATCTTTTTTATTAATTTTTGTTCAATGGGTTGAAGGCTTTGAGCATGGCTCATTAAAAACGAGAAACAAATAATGATCAATAGAAGAAATTTTTTCATAAAACTAGATTTTAAATCGATTAAAAATACCTAAAAATGGGTATATGAGTCCCCCAATTTTTAAGCATATTGCACTAGGATTTCATCCTAAAATCGGGGTACATTCATATCGGGGGGTGTGATTGTCCCCGATTTATATTTTATACGTCCCGTTTTTAAAATTCATTGATCAGTGCGGCCGTTTTAGTAGGGTCTTCTTCCATTGGAACATGTCCTATATTCTTCAAAATAGCGAGCTTGCTTCCCTTTATATCTTTATTAAATAGGCTGGCGTTCTGAACTGGAATCAATCCATCTTTATCTCCCCAAATAATAAGGGTGGGCTTTTGGATGGTCTTAATTTTCTCCGGCTCCTGCTCTAATCCCTTCTTAAAAATGGCTAATAAGGCTTTTCTATTTCCTTTTGCAATGGCCATATCATGAAAGCGATCAATTTGTTCTTGATTTATGATACTCGGATCTTGATAAATTCCTTTTAAGCTGGCTCTTACCAATGCTTTTGGAGTAATGAACAACATCACATTATTAATTACTGGCGTTGAAGCAATTTTAAAACCAATCGATCCTTTTACATTCATTACTGGGTAACCAGTGGCATCTATTAATATGAGCTTTCTTACTTTGTTGGGAAAATAAGTAGTGAATTGCCAGGCAATTCCCCCTCCTAATGAATTACCTCCTATATCGCAAAGGGGTATTTGTAGTTTGGTTAAAAAAGAATCTAAAAATTGACTGTAATATTTGAAACTGTATTCATTGGTAGCATTGGGTCCGGTAAGTCCAAATGCCGGCATATCTAAAGTAATGACTCTTCTGTTTGGATTAATTTTCTTTACCACTGCTTCAAATGTGTGCAATGAAGAACTGGTGCCATGAATTAAAACTAAAGGAACTGAATCAGTTGGATTACACTGGTCTCTATAATGCACATTCATGCCCATCAATGGCATAAACTCCGACTCATTGTTTACATACAATGGTTTCAATTCATCTAAACTTCTATCTGGTTGAAAATAAATGATGAATAGTAGAACCAATAAGACTAAGAGGGAACCAAAAAAATAACCAATATATCGTAAGAACTTTTTCATTTAGCATGATTTAGTCTTACAAATATATTGGTCAGTTGTATAAGGCTGTATTAATTTGTTCGAATGGCGCCTATTCCTTCACTAAACAATTGTTTATTTAGTGCAGGTATTTCAATTTTATTCAGCGTTTCTCCTCTTTCTTTTAAAGCTTGCCATTGAGTGGTATAAAGTTTCAACAAGTCTATATTGGGTTTGTTGATGCTTGGTATATCACTTTCTGTTTGATTCATTAAGAACATATAGTTGGCAGTGAATTTATTCAAGAAGTTCTCTGCATCATCATAAGCAGTTGCTTTACGCTGAATCATATCTTCGTCCCATGCCTGTAATTTTTTACTTAATCCTTCTGCATTGGTTTTAGTAGCACCATTTGGTAACGATTTAATCAGCTGATCTAATTGTTGCTTCTTCGCAAATAATTCGTTTACCATAGTATGCATTTCTTTCACGGTATTTTCCATTCCGGTCATCACTTCATCAAATGCTGCATACTCCGCCGCAGTAGTGGGGTAATGGGGGTTTGCTAAAATGTTGGCCTTGGTACTCACTGTTTTTCCTTCTGCTTCTATGCTGATGGTATACATGCCAGGAATGGCTTTATGTCCGCGGAAACTACTTTCAATATAAGTGTTTGGAATACCCGGCATAGTAGCATGTCGTAGATTCCATACAAATCTGTTCAGGCCTTTATTGGTTGATAATTGCGCTTCTTTAGGAGGCGCACCATCGTATCTTTTATAGTTTGGATCTGCTTTAGAACTATATGTTCTGATAATTTTACCTGAAGCATCTTTGATGGTCATAGTCACCACTGCTTTTTCTTTTAATTCAGGTAAGTCGTAGTACACTACAATTCCTGTTGCCGGATTCACCCCTCTGTATGGATTAGTCCCATCAAAGTCAGGACTATTGCCATCTAACTCAGAGCTACCACTGGCTAATATTGCTGGCGATGGTTCATAAACGGATAAAGTGGTTGGTGAAGATTTGTATTGACGTACCAATGTTAAATCGTCTAATATCCAAAATGATCTACCCGAAGTTGCAGCAATTAAATTGTTTTGGTGTACGCGTAAATCGGTAATAGGTGTATTGGGTAAATTCAATTGAAATGGCGTCCAATTTTTTCCTCCATTAAATGAAATATACACCCCGTTTTCTGTTCCTGCATACAACAAATCTTTACGCTTATCATCTTCTCTTACTACTCGAGTAAAAGAACCTACTGGTATTCCATTGCTAATATTGGTCCAGGTTTTTCCGTAGTCGGTACTCTTATATAAGCCTGGTGTATGGTCATTAAATTTGTATCTGGTTGTAGCAATATATACGGTTGCTTTGTCAAATGGAGACACTTCTATTGCATTGATCAAGCATTCTGCTAATCCTGCTGGTGTAATATTTTTCCAAGTTGCGCCGCCATCTTTTGTTAGGTATACCAATCCATCATCACTTCCTGTATAGATCACGCCTTTTTCTAGTGGTGATTCCAATACATAACTTAATGTTCCGTAGTTTTCTGCACCCACCGATTCATTAGTAAATGGTACCCCTGGTTTTACTTGTTTTTCCTTTTCATTGCGTGTTAAGTCGGGCGATACTTCATCCCATGTTTTACCCATATCCCTTGTTCTCAATAGCAAGTGTGCGCCATGATAATAAGTGCCTGGTTCGTGTTGACTATGTATAATAGGAGCATTCCAATTGTATCGGTACTTCATGTCTTTTGCATCCATTGCTAAATACTGAATGGGTGCTGCCATGATATTGGTACTTGCATTGGTTTTGGTATCTAATACTTCTATGGTTCCTTGGTATGATCCGCCCAATACATATCTGGGGTTGTTTGGATCAAACGCTAAGAATGCACTTTCTCCTCCTGCTGATGCCGACCAATCGGCGGCTGTGATCCCACCGGAAAAAGACCTGCTTGCAATTTTTACCGATGAATTGTCTTGTTGTCCTCCATAAATATTATACGGAAATAAATTGTCTACATTAATGCGATACATCTGCGCAGTGGGCATATTGTTTTGGCTGCTCCAAGTTTGTCCTCCATTAAAACTAATGGTTACTCCACCATCATCGGCCATGACTAAATTTTTTGAATCACTTGGGTTAATCCAAAGATTGTGGTAGTCTCCATGCACACCTTGTAGGTTTTCCCATGTTTTTCCGCCATCAATTGATTTTAATGCGGGGGCACTTAATACATACAAAGTGTTTTCATTATTTGGATCTGGAAACACTTCAATATAATACCATGCGCGCTGAATGATTTTGTGTTCTGCTGAAACCTGAGTAAAACTTTTTCCTGCATTATTGGATACATATAGTCCGCCCGCATTTTTTTCAAAATCACTTTCAATTAATGCATATACTTTGTCTGAATTTGCCGGGCTTACTGCAATGGCCATCTTGCCCATTTCTTTTGGTAAGCCAGTACTTAGTTTTTCCCAATTAGCACCACCATCGGTAGACTTATATAATCCACTTCCTGCACCACCACTGATTACTTTCCATGGTAATCTACCGTGGTCCCACATAGCTGCATATAAAATATTTGGATTTTTTGCATCCATGGATAATTCCGCACATCCTGTTTTATCGTTGATGTACAAGATTTTTTTCCATGTTGTTCCTCCGTCGGTGCTTTTATAAATTCCTCTTTCGGTTGAGTTACTATATAGTGCTCCCTGTGCTGCAACATATACAATATCAGGATTGGTTGGATCTATGATTACGCGTGCTATATGCTGTGTAAGGTCTAGTCCAATTTTTTTCCAAGTATTTCCAGCATCAGTACTTTTATACATACCATCGCCATGATGGGTCATCACTCCGCGCATGGCGTGTTCTCCCATTCCTACATAAACAATATTGGGGTTGCTTTCTGATACGGCTATAGCTCCTACTGATCCTGTTTTAAATTGTCCATCAGAAATATTTTTCCAACTAATTCCTCGGTCAGTGGTTTTCCATAATCCACCACCTGTAGTTCCCATATAATAAGTATGGATATCTCCTTTAACACCCGTTCCAGTATTAGACCTACCTCCTCTGAAAGGTCCAATGCTGCGCCATTTCACGGGTTTGAAATATTGGTTTACATTTTCGGTATTGGGTTCTTTGCTGGTTTGTGCAAATGAATAGTCTGCACCAGTAACAAGGAGCAAACCTAAAAGCAGTTTATGCATATTGGCTGAATTTTATTCAGAAATATACGCCATATTCTTTATTGTATCTTTGACCCATGCCAAAAGGGAAATTAGATATCATTGATAGAGTATTGGAAATTTGTTACAAACACAATCCCGATGCTTTATTCGTAATGAGTTTAATGCACCAATACGAAGAACGTGGCAGCTTAAGTAAAAAACAATTGCAAGGTTTATTGGCTAAAGCGAGCAAAGTGCCTGATATGCCCGCTAATTTGTTGGCAACACTTGAAGCCACAATCAACAGAATGCATACCAGAGAGAAAGCGCCCGCAACCGTAGGCAAGCCGATTTTCGAAAAGGATTTGCCCCTTGGTGAAAAAATGGAAGCCATTCTTGCAAAATATCCCCAACACAAACGGGTGATTTTTCTTTTTGATAAATACAACCGAAAAGAACATTTAACACCCATTGAAAAGGCTGAAGTGGAAAAATTTCATAAACTATTGATTAAATAAGCACATGACTTTTATCATATCTGTTCAATAGTAAAAAAAGTATCTTCGGCGCTTTAATCAATTTACCTTTTATGAGTTTAGCCAAATCTATTGAAGCACGTAGTCTAAATCAATGTGAGCTTTGTGCAGCAACAACCCCTTTGTCTTTATATGAAGTACCTCCTGTAGACAGAACTACAGAAGACAACTGCATAATGATTTGTACTAAGTGCTTACAGCAAATAGAAAAGAAAGAAGCCTTAGACAGTAAGCATTGGGATTGTTTAAATACAGCTATGTGGAGTGAAGTGCCAGGTATTCAAGTGGTATCATGGAGAATGTTGAATAGATTAAGGAATGAATCTTGGGCTGCTGATTTATTAGACATGCTTTATTTAGATGATGATAAACTAGCTTGGGCAAAAGCAACTGGCGATCATGATAATGATGGATCAGTGGATTTGCATTTGGATTGCAATGGGCAACAATTATTTTCTGGCGATTCCATTGTATTAACCAAGTCTTTAGATGTTAAGGGAACTAGTTTAAATGCAAAAATGGGTACCGTAGTTAAAAATATTCGTTTGGTACCCGATAATACAGAGCAAATTGAGGGAAAAATTGAAGGTCAAATGATTGTTATTCTAACAAAATATGTTCGCAAAGCATAACTTTATATGCAATTATGCGAGTTAGAAATCCAAGAACCGGTGTATACGATTATGAAATACCCGATTGTAATGCAGCTCAAATAGTACAGTGTTGTAAGCAGTTACGCAACCATCAAGATGCCTGGGTTAGATCGGGTATCACCAATCGTATTGCCGTTTTGCAAGAGTGGAAACAAGCAATCATCGTAAATAAAGAATTATTAGTAGGTACTTTAGCTGCTGATACGGGTAGAACTTGGGAAACCATAGCTGAAGTAGATTGGGTGATTGATTCTATTGAAAAATGGTGTGCAACTACGAACAATTTTTATGAAGCTTATGATAATTGGATTCCATATCAATTGGTTGCGGTAATTAGCCCTTGGAACTTTCCATTGGCTTTATCTATGATGGATACCATTCCTGCATTATTATCAGGAACGGCAGTATTGGTAAAACCAAGTGAAGTAACACCTAGGTTTATAGAAGTACTTAATCGAAC